>JBBQZG010000028.1:0-27860 GCA_038207945.1 Burkholderiales bacterium | reverse complement strand
CACTTTCTGCCGGGCATTTGCTCACCGCGCTGGGCGAACTTTGGCGCCCGCAGGGGCCCGATTTATTGCTCAGCACACCCTCACCCGCCCTGTTGGCAGACTTACTGAACCTCGCCCCAAAATCCCTGGCCAAGCTGGTTGTGCCGGATGAGTTCCTGAGCGATCCAGCCATGACCCAACGCGTGCTGAACGCCCAGCAGCGGGGCCTGCCACTGGTGTGGCGTGGCGAGCCCGGCCAGCGCCCGACGCCTGCAGTGGCCAGCTGCTTCAGCCAAAACATCGTCAACTTCACGGTTGAAGAGGCGCTGATGGCACTGCGTGTGTCAATGCGCCGAAGCCACCCTGCAGAGGGCAACCCCGGCTTGCACCACAGCAGCCCGGTGCGCGCCCAGCAGATCTTTGACGGCATCGCCAGCCAGGCGCTGGCCGAGCACTGTCTGGATGAACAAGACGCTGCAGCCTTGCTCGGCTGGCCGATGGAAGACGTGCTGTACAACCACCGCCAGACACGCATTCAGCCTGGCCAGCAAGCCCTTCGCGAGCTGGTCAAAGCCATAGATGCCGATGCTTCCATGGACGACATCGAGCATTGGCTGGGCGAGGATCCGGTTTTGGTCTACCGCTTTTTGCGCTACACCAATTCGGCGGGACTCGGCCTGAACCGTGAGATTGATTCCTTGCGCCAGGGCCTGATGGTGCTGGGGCTCTCGCGCACCAGGACTTGGTTGCTTGAGCAGCTGCCGCACGCCACCCCTAACCTGAACTTGCAGCCAGTGCGCCAGGCCATGGTGCTGCGGGCGCGCTTCATGGCTGAACTGCTGGATGCAGGCGAAAGCGAAGCCTTGCAGCGTGAGCTGTACCTGTGCGGCATGCTGTCGCAAATTGATGTGCTGCTGTTTGAGCCCATGAGCAGCGCACTTCATGCCGTGCCTCTGCCCAGCCGCGTGAAAGAGGCCATCCTGGCGCAGGACGGCCCCTACTGGCCCTACCTGGACATCGCGGCCGCAGTCGAAGCCCCGTTCCCGGAGGTCACCCGCACCCGTTGCGCACAACATGGTTTTGCCTTGGAAGAGGTCAACCTGGCGCTGTTGCGCACCTTGGCGCAGGCAGGCGGGCATTAGCCACAAATAGGTCAACTGGCAACGCTAACCCTAACCCTAGCTGGCCTTGGTCGCAGGACAGGCATAGGCCAAGGCATTAAGTTCTTTTAGATTTATCTGCCTCTAGCCCTTTTGCAATATGGTTTAGTAGCTATTGTTTTTGTATTATTTATCGTTGCCCCCCTATCTCTCTCGTCTCTTCCCACCCCCGCCGGGCGGAAAGGGGCCAGCCCATTGCCCAACCCCATGCCCTCACATCGCATCACGCACCTGCGCAAACACCTGCCAGAACGCCGCATCCTGCGTGGTGCAGAAGTTGATGCGCATCAGCGTGCTGGGCGCGTGGTTGGCGTGAAACAGCGCGCCCGGTGCCAGCAAATAACCCTTGTCCAACATGCGCTGCGACAACAGCTCGGTGTCCACCCCGGTGTCCACCCAGCCAAACAAACCCGCCGGCGGTGTCGCAAATCGGCAGCCTGCCTTGAGCGCCAGCGCCACGCTGCGGCCGCGCGCTTGGTCCAGGCGGGCACGCAGCTGTAGGGCGTGGCGGCGCAATTGGCCCTGAGTGATGCACCAGGCCAGCGCTTTCTCGAACAGCGCCGGCGTGGTCAGGGTGCCAAGCAGTTTGGTGTCGAGCAGGCGCTCGACCCAGGCCACGGGGGCAGCCAGATAACCCACACGCCAGCCAGGCGCCAGAATTTTGGCAAACCCACTCACATAAATGCTGCGCTGCAGGCCGTCCAGCGCACACACGCGCGTGGCGTGGTCGGGCGCAATGTGGCTGTAGGTGTCGTCCTCGACCACGTAGAAATCGTGGGTGTTGGCCAATTGCAGCAACCGGTGCGCGTGGCCGGCACTCAGACAATAACCGGTCGGGTTGTGGAACACGCTGACACTGATAAACAGCTTGGGGCGGTGCAACTCGCAGTAACGCGCCATCACCGCCAGGTCTGGCCCGTCCGGCCCGCGTGGTACCGGCAACACCCGCATGCCCAAGGCGGCCAGCCGGGCAAATTCCACCGCCCAGCCGGGCTCTTCCACCATCACAAAATCACCCGCACGCAAAAAGCTGCGGCTCACGATGTCCAGCGCATGGGTGGCGCCCACGGTGGTGATGAGTTGCTGCGGTGTCGCCGCAATGCCAAGTGCACTCAGGCGGCTGGCCAGCGCCTGGCGCAAAGCCAGGTCACCCGCAGGTTCACCGTAGTGCAACGACAAGGCCTTGAGTTCGGCACCCGAGCAGAAGCGCCGCACGGCGGCCGACATGAAATTCGTTTCCAGCCACTCCGACGGAAACGCCCCCATGCCAGGCTGCAGCTGGCCACCCCGGTCGTGGAACATGCCGCGAATCAGCGCCGCCGCATCCACCGGCACATGGGGCATCGCCGCCGGCGATTCAAGCCGCGTCGAGACTTGCTCAGATACTATGGTATTAGTAGCACTATACCCAATATATATATGGGCTACAAGCTGATTTCTTATATAAAAGCCACGATTTCTGTGGGCTTCCACCAGACCTTGTGCCAGCAGCCGGTCATAGGCTGCCACCACCGTGCTGGGGCTCACGCCCTGCTGTTGGGCGCACTGGCGCACCGAGGGTAGCCGTGTGCCTGGCGCCAGCAAGCGGCTGCGAATGCGCTCGGCAAAACGCTCGGCGAGTTGTTCAGCCAAAGACTGTGACGCGGCTTTGACTAACATGCGCGCCCCTGCGCAAGCACGGTGATGTGGCCCAGTAAGCCATGGCCACAAGGTAATTTCAGCAAGGTGTTCATGTGTCGGCCTCCATGACCGACCTGTGTCGTCAGCACCCACCACACAGATCGCTTGAATGTTTTGAAAAGTGTACTGCCAGTGTATTGTTTTTTTGGCTAAAGTCAGTGCCATGAACTTATCCCCGCCACCCCTTGAACGCCGCTGAACTCACCGCCTTGTTGCTGCTGTGCACCGCTGTGAGTTTCACGCCAGGGCCCAACACCACCCTGTCGACGGCGTTGGCAGCCAACTTTGGCCTGCGGCGGGCGCTGCGTTTTGTGCTGGCGGTGCCGGTGGGCTGGGGCTTGCTGCTGAGCCTGTGCGCCAGCGGCGTAGGTGCCTTGGTGGTGAGTGTGCCGCCGCTGCGTTTGGGCGTGAAAGCCAGCGGCGTGGCCTACCTGCTTTGGCTGGCCTGGAAACTCTGGCACACCGATAAGCTGGCGCAGGCCGACGCATCCCAGCTCAATGTCACTTTCTGGCAAGGCGTGATGCTGCAGTTTCTCAACATCAAGGCCTGGATGCTGGCGCTCACGGTGGTGGCGGGCTGGCTGGCCGGGCGCGCCGACATCGGGCCGCGTTTTGCCATCGTGCTGCCGCTGTTGCTGGCCTTTGCGCTGGCCAGCAACCTGAGCTACGCGCTGGTGGGCACGCTGTTGCGCCAATGGCTGGCAGACACGACACACGGCGGGCGCCGGCTGCGCTGGTTCAACCGGTGCATGGCGCTGGTGCTGCTGGTCACTGCTGCCTGGATGGCAAGTATTTAAGAAAAAATGGCCTGTAGCCCTTATAAATAAAGCATGAACAGCTATGAATAATGAACTAGCACACATGAAAACCCTGGGTCTGATTGGCGGCATGAGCTGGGAATCCACCGTGCCCTACTACCAGCAAATCAACCAGACCATCAAAGCAAATCTGGGCGGTCTGCATTCGGCCAAACTGATTTTGTACAGCGTCGACTTTGCGCAAGTTGAGCACTTGCAAGCCACCGGCCAATGGACGGCGGCAGGTGAACTGTTGGCCGAAGTGGCAAAAAAGCTTGAACTGGCAGGCGCCGACGCTCTGGTGCTGTGCACCAACACCATGCACAAGGTGGCGGATGCGATTACGGCCGCCGTCCACATTCCCCTGCTGCACATTGCCGACCCTACGGCGCTGGCCATCGGGCAAGCCGGCCTCAAGAAGGTGGGCTTGCTGGGCACCCGCTTCACCATGGAACAGGATTTTTACCGCAGCCGCCTGGAGCAACAACACGGCCTGACGGTACTGACGCCCCCGCAGGCTGACCGTGACTTGGTGCACCAGGTCATTTACGAAGAGCTGTGTCTGGGCCAAGTGCGCGACGCGTCGCGCCAGGCCTACCTGCGCGTCATCAACAACCTGCAGGCCCAGGGTGCACAAGCCATCATTCTGGGCTGCACAGAAATCTCGCTGCTGGTGCAGCCACACGATTGCGACTTGCCGCTGTTTGACACCACCGCGCTGCACGCGCGCAGCGCCGCACTGTGGGCCTTGTCATGAGGCCTGCGCCATGAAAGCCATGCCGCACGAAACCCTGGGGCTCTGGCTGGGCGTGCTGGGGGTAGCCATCTTTGCCGTCACCCTGCCCATGACACGACTGGCCACTGGCACGGCCGAGGCACCTCAACTCTCGCCCTGGTTTGTCACTTTCGGACGTGCCGCGCTGGCAGGTGGCTTGTCGCTGGTGTTTTTACTGGTCACACGCTCGCGCCTGCCCACGGCGGCACAGCGCAAGCCGCTGGGCATGGCACTGCTGGGCAATGCCATTGGTTACCCGCTGCTGCTGGGGTTTGCGCTGCGCCATGTCACCTCGGGCCACGCCGCGGTGGTCACGGCCCTGTTGCCACTGGCCACTGCGGCGATTGCGGCCTGGGTATTGCACCAGCGCGCGCGCCTGGGTTTTTGGCTGTGTGCAGTATTGGGCAGCGCGCTGGTGGTGGTGTTTTCACTCTGGCGCGCCTACAGCCAGGGGCATGGTTTTGGCTTTGAGTGGGCCGATTTGTTGTTGCTGGGGGCCGTGCTGGCAGCGTCCATGGGGTATGGTCTATGGCGCACAAGTAACCCACGCGATGGGCGCCGAGCGTGTCATTTGTTGGGTCTGTGTGATGGCCCTGCCGATCACCCTGCCAGGGGCGCTGCTGACCTGGCCCGACCACAGCGTCAACCCCTCGGCCTGGCTCGGGCTGGTTTACGTTGGCGTGTTTTCCATGTGGGCCGGCTTTTTTGCCTGGTACCGTGGCATGGCCATGGGTGGCGCGTTGCGCGTCAGCCAGACCCAGCTACTGCAACCCTTCCTGAGCATCCTGGCGGCCGTACCCATTTTGGGCGAACCGCTGGAATGGGTGACACTTGGGTTTGCGCTGGCTGTCATGGCCACAGTATTTTTGGGCAAACGGTTCAATACCCCAGCCCCAGTTTTCATTCAAGCGTCAAAGGAATCCACATGAACACCCCCACCTCGCCTTGGCACATGGCGCGCCGCGCCGCGCGCATGAACCCGTCGGTGATCCGCGAAATCCTGAAAGTCACCGAAAAGCCCGGCATCATCAGCTTTGCCGGTGGACTGCCCTCCAGCAAGACTTTTCCGGTGGCCGAATTCGACGCCGCCTGCGCCAAAGTGTTGAAAGACGACCCGGCTGGCGCGCTGCAGTATGCCGCCAGCGAAGGCTACGGGCCGCTGCGGGAGATGGTGGCCCACATGCTGCCCTGGCACGTTGACCCAAGCCAGGTCTTGATCACCACCGGCTCACAGCAAGGGCTGGACCTGGTGGCCAAGGTGTTGATCGATGCAGACAGCAAAATTCTGGTGGAGTCGCCCACTTACCTTGGCGCAGTCATGGCCTTTATCCCGATGGAGCCCCAAGTGGTGAGCGTGGCCAGTGACGCGCACGGTGTCGACATCGCCGACCTGTCACAAAAGGCTGACGGTGCGCGCTTTCTGTATGTGCTGCCCAACTTCCAGAACCCCACTGGCAACACCATGAGCGAGAGCCGTCGCGTCGCGCTAAGCACGCTCGCAATGGAGCGCGGCCTGCCCTTGATTGAAGACAACCCGTATGGCGACCTGTGGTTTGACACCCCGCCGCCCGCGCCCCTGACCGCGCGCAACCCCGACGGCTGCATCTATCTGGGCTCGTTCTCCAAAGTGCTGGCACCGGGGCTGCGCCTGGGTTTTGTGGTGGCGCCCAAAGCGGTCTACCCCAAGCTGCTGCAAGCCAAGCAGGCCGCCGACCTGCACAGCCCCGGCTTTAACCAGCGCATGATTGCCGAGGTGATGAAAGACGGTTTTCTGGACCGCCACGTGCCCACCATTCGCGCCCTCTACAAAGCGCAGCGCGACGCCATGCTGGATGCGTTGGCCCATGAGATGCCAGCAGGCGACCCCGACAGCACCCTGACCTGGAACTCCCCCGCCGGCGGCATGTTCTTGTGGGCGCGCCTGCCCAAAGGCATGAGCGCGGTGGATTTGTTGCCGTTTGCCGTGGCACAAGGCGTGGCCTTTGTGCCAGGCGCGCCGTTTTACGCCGACCACGGCGACGCCCGTACCCTGCGCCTGAGCTTTGTCACACCCAGTGTGGACGAGATTCACCAGGGTGTGGCGGCGTTGGCCGTGGGCATGAAGGCCTATGCGGCCAGCCTGAAGACCTGAACCCACATGAAAAGCCGCCCCTTCAAACAAGTGGATGTGTTCACTGACGCGCCTTACCTGGGCAACCCGCTGGCCGTGGTGCTGGACGGCACGGATTTGTCTACCGAAGACATGCAGCACTTTGCAAAGTGGACCAACCTGTCAGAGACCACCTTCCTGCTGCCCCCCAGTGAGGAAGCGGCAGCTCAAGGTGCTGACTACCAGGTTCGCATTTTCACCACCGCGCAGGAGATGCCGTTTGCCGGCCACCCCACGCTCGGAAGTTGCCACGCCTGGCTGGAAAGCGGTGGCGTGCCCAAACACCCGGAGTTCATCGTGCAGCAATGCCAGGTGGGGCTGGTGCGCATCCACCACAGCACCACATCCATCGCTTTTGCCGCCCCGGCGCTTGTTCGCAGCCAGGCCACACCCGAAGCCGTGGCCCGTCTGGCCGCCGCACTCGGGCTGAAAGGCACGCAGGTGCTGGCCGCGCATCACCTCACCAATGGCCCGCACCACTTTGGCCTGCTGCTTGACCACGCCGATGCCGTGCAACAGGTTCAGCCCGATCTGGCAGCCTTGCGCGCCTGGATGATCGACGAGGGCGTGAGCGGCGTAGGGCTTGCCGCGCTGGGTGCCGCGCCACAGGGCAATGCCCTCATCAAACGCGCCAACCGTGAAGCACGTGCTTTTGGCAAAAACACACCCGAAGTCACCCACACCGGTCAAGAAACCGACGCCCAAATTGAGGTGCGTTTTTTTGTCAACGACCTCGTCGTCTTTGAAGACCCGGTCACCGGCAGCTTCAACGCCAGCCTGGCCCAGTGGCTGATTGCCGATGGCCTGGCGCCTGCCAGTTACACCGCCACACAAGGCACCTGCCTGGGGCGCTTCGGCCAGGTCCACATCTCGCAAGATGACAGCGGCCAAGTCTGGGTGGGTGGTCACTCGGTGACCTGCATCGAAGGCAGCGTGACCCTTTGACGCCCTGCCAAGCCAATCGTGCGTATCACCCGCGTGACAAACGCCACAAGCCAAAACTGCGAAAATTTCAGCCATGGGCATCCTTTATCTAGTCCGCCACGGTCAAGCCTCTTTTGGCGCGGACGATTACGACCACTTGAGTGATCTGGGCACACGCCAAAGCGTGCAACTGGGGCGCTACTTTGCTGCCAAAGGCCTCACATTTGATGCCGTGCTGACGGGCACGCTGCGCCGCCACACGCAAACACTGGCAGGCATCTGCGAAGGCATGGACCATCATTTGAGCGCCATGCATTGGCCAGGCCTCAATGAGTACGACAGCGAAGCCGTGATCGCCGTCGTGCACCCGGAGCCGCCGGACCGCACGCCCAGCGATGACAACTACCGCCACCACTTTCGGCTCTTGCGCACGGGCCTCACGCAGTGGATGCTGGGCAAGGCGCAGCCCCAGGGCATGCCAGATTGGCACAGCTTCACCCGGCAAGTGGTCGAGGTGCTTGACCATGTGCGCCAAAGCGGGCACGAGCGGGTGCTGCTGATCTCAAGCGGCGGACCGATTGCTTGCGCCGTGGGCCATGTGCTGGGTACGCCGCCTGAAGCCACCGTGGAACTCAACATGCGCCTGCGCAACAGCGCCGTGACCGAATTCACCTTCACACCCAAACGCTACGCCCTGCAGACCTACAACACGCTCAACCATCTGGATGCGCCGGAGTTTGCTGATTCGGTCACGCACGCCTGAGTGCAGCGTCAGCGCAATGTTTCAGATTTTATTGACAGCAGGTCACAGGCCTCATCACGCCATTGGTGCAGCGCCGCAAAGTAGAAAACCCACACACAGCCATCGCAGCCGCGGCCACAACAGCTGGTAGGTGCGGGCGGTGGCGGGCGCAAAACTGTGCCAAGGTCAATGCCGCGCCGCAGCGTGAGTCCCTGCAGGTGGGCAACCAGCGCGTTGGCAGTTGCAAGGTCGGCCAGAGGAACCGCAGCGATCTCATGACGTACAAAACGGGCTTGCGCTTTACCCTGGAACGATGCGAATTCCGAAAACATGGCGGCAGGCCGCACCCACAAGCCAAAGCTGTCGTACAACGCGCGGTACAGCGTCATGCCCTGCAAGGTTTCGCTGCAACGCACGGTGTCGATCACCTCATACCAGCCACCCTTGTAATGGCGGTAAAGCCCGGGCGGTGTGATGTGCAGTGGTGGCAGTTCGTGATCTGTCGGGCTGGGTGTGTTCATGGGTCAGGAATTGTCCCCGATCCAGTCGCACCGCAGTTTGGCCGACGTCGGATCTGTTGCCTGACGTTTGAAGGATCAGGCAGGTGGGGCGCTTGGCGCAGCGGCATCAAGGAGGAGGCCAAAGGCCGGGGGACAGCCGCGAAGCCAAGTGCCCCGCCTGCCTGATCCACACCACAGTCTCCAACAAAAAAAGGCACCCGAAGGTGCCTTTTTGATTCGCCGTGCGGCGGAAGGTCAATTACGCCTTTTTGCCAACCGACGCGGCTGCGCTCAGTGCTTGTTCAGTCACAGCAGACATGTTGCTCTCGGCCATGGCCAACGCTTGCTTGGCAGAGCTTTGCGCTGAGTCAATGGCGTTTTGGCTGGAAGTCAGGGCGCTCTTGAGCACAGCAACAGCAGACTCGGTGCCAGCAGGTGCGTTCTTGGTCACGTTTTCAACCACTTGGTTGAAGGTTTTCTGTGCTTCAGCAGTCTTGCCTTCCAGGGCCTTGGTGAATTCTGCGCCAGCTTCCACAGCGATGCCGTAAACGTGACGGCTGTAAGACACGGTTTTTTCAGCCAAAGGCGAAACCATGGCGGTTTGCAAAGCCATGGCAGACTGCAGGTCTTTGGCAGACATCAAGTTGGTAGCGTGGCTGAAAGATTCAGTCATCAATGCCTTGGCGGCAGCCATGTTGAGTTCAACCAGTTTTTCCAAACCGGCGAAAGATGTGGTGGCCAAGCCTTGCACTGCGTCAAGGTTGGTTTTGTTGGTGGCGGTGAATTGTTCAGCGGTAGCAAACATGGTGAGTTCCTTTGGATTGGGTTAACTGGTACTTTGCGCTGCAACAAGCCGGCGGTCCGATTTATGTTGCAGTGCAGCATGGTTGAATTATAGGGAAAACCCGAAGCCTTGCAAGACTTTTTTGCTGCACTGCAACAAAATTACTAGGGAAGTTCGCCTAAACCGGTGGCCAGGCACGTTTGTTCAACGCCACAGAATCAGGGCGGTACCTGCCACCGTCAGCGTAGCCCCGACCCAGGCGCCCATGGCCGGCGCACGTTTAAGCTGAAACCACAGCAGCGGCAACACCAGAATCGGCGACACCGACGAAAGAATGGCCACCATGCCCACGTCGCCTTTTTCAAGCGCCAGCAACACCAGCGTCATGCCCACGCCCATGGCAATGAAACCGTTCAACCCGGTTTGCACCAGCACCCGCAGAGTGGGCGGCGTGTGCGCACGGGCCGCCTTGAAACCGGATGCCAACAACACAAAATGCGCGCAGGTGGCCACTGTGACCCGCACGGCGGATGCCATCACCGGGTCAACCTGCATGCTCATCACCGGCTTGGCGATCAGCGAGCCCACCGCCTGACACAGTGCCGCCACCAGCGCCAGCGCCACCCCGGCACCCACATGGCCACGGTCGGCCTCCCAGGCGTGGGTTTCGTCCTTGTGTCGACCCAGCACAATCGCCAGCATCACGCCTGCCAGCGTGAGCACCGCGCCAAAGAACGCCTGCAGGCTCATGCGCTCGTCCAGCCAGGCAAAACCCAAGGCGGCACTGAATGCGGCGTGGGTGGCAAAGAGCACCCCGGCGCGGCGTGGCCCGAGCCGGTTCATAGCGGCAAACAGCGCGGTGTCGCCGACAAAAATACCGATCAGGCCGCTGATGGCCATCACGCCCCAGGCATGCCCGTCAAAACTGTGCCAGGTGCCATTCAAAGCCACCACCGCCCACAACATGAACGCCACCATCAACATGCGCCAACGGGTAAAGGCAAAGGCCCCCAGGTGCCGCGCTGGCGTGACCGACATCACACTGCCCACCGCCCAGCATGCCGCAGCGCCCAGGGCGAACAGGTCGTAAGGTGCCATCAGAGGAATGACGTCGGATCGCTCAGGCCGGACGGCTCACCAGCGTCTCAGGTGGCAAGCGGTCCACCTCAATCAGCAACCGCGCCAAGGCACGACCAGCGGCGTCCACCACCGATTGACCTTTTTCAGCCGTGGCAGCGGCGGCGTTACCGACCGCACCTGCCGGGTTGTAGTCTTGCATCTGCCAGCCCAGCTTGGCGCTTTTGCCATTGCCCAGAATGTCAAACTGTGTTGATCGCCTCTGGGCAGACGATACAAAGTGTTGCGCCTTCGTCATGTCCACATGCATGGGGTCAAGCGCCAGCATCATCGAGGTCTCCATGTCACCCGCATGGATGCCGAACCGGTGCTCCTCGGGGCTGAACAGGGCATTGGCATCATCGCCCAGCTCATTGAGCAAAGGCAAATTGAACCAGCTCACGCTGTAGACCAGCATGTTTAACCTGGCGCGCAGGTCACGCGCCACCAGGTCCATCACGCTGACGTTGCCGCCGTGCGCATTGAAGATCACCAGCTTGGTGATGCCACTTGCCGCCACAGATTCGGCAATGTCTGTCCACAGGCGCAGGATGGTCTCGCTCTTGAGGGTCAGCGTGCCAGCAAAGCGCGCATGTTCCGGGCTCAAACCAACCGCCTGGACGGGCAAAAACAACACCTTCAAATCAGTGACCAGATGCGGCAAGGCCGCCGCCACCATGCCGTTGACCAGCACCGTGTCCACACTGAGTGGCAAATGCGGCCCATGCTGCTCGGTGGCGGCCACTGGCAACACCGCAATGGTGCGCGCGGCATCGCCACTGGCCCGCAGGCGCTCAAAGTCAGTGGTGGTCCAGTCGGCCCAGAAACGAGAAGCAGTGGTCATGGTCGATGCCCGGCAGTCAATAAGTAAGGCTTACGCTTTTTTCATGAACTCGGCTTTGAGCATGAAGGCGCCCTGGTCGGTTTTGCAGTCCACCTCGTGGTCGCCCGCACCTTCAGGCAAGCGAATACCTTTGATTTTGGTGCCTTTTTTCAGCACGATGGACGAGCCCTTGACCTTCAGGTCCTTGATCAGAATCACGGTGTCACCGTCGGCCAACGGGTTGCCGTTGGCGTCTTTGATCGGGCCACCCGCGTCTTCACCCTCTGTGGCAGCTGCGGCCTGGGGCCATTCAAACCCACAGTCAGGGCACACGAAGTTGTCACCATCAGGGTAGGTGTTCTCGAGGGTACATTGGGGGCAGGCGGGCAAATTGGACATGGGAGTAAGCGGCAAAACAACGCAAAATTTTCAGACCTCAAGTGTAAGAGCCTGGCACGGGCGGCCATCAAAGGTCAAACCCACCCGCGCAGGAGCGAAAATACACCGCATGACCCAAGACCTCTTACGCCAAGACGCTGACCCAACCGGCTGCACCGCCATGGTGACCGCCTTGACGCCCCAAGGCATTGTGCTGGACCGTACCGTGTTGTACCCGCTGGGTCGCAGCCAGACGGGCGACATGGATGAACTGGTGCCGGGGGGTGCCGCATGAGCCGCGACAAGGGCAAGTTCATCAAGGACGACAATTTTTTTGGCTGGGATGGCGACGTGCTGGTGGTGAATATCCTGGGCAAACCCAGCGCCAACAAAGACGCCATAGGCAAACCTCATGGCACACAACTCAAGGTCAGCGTCACCGCCAAGCCTTTGAACGGCAAGGCCACCGACCACATGGTGCGCTTTCTTGCGCCGCTGTTCGGTGTGAGTGTGTCTGCCATCGAGGTGGTATTTGGCCAAGAAAATATCAACAAGCAATTGCGCATCAAGGCCCCCACCAAATTGCCTGCGGTGTTTGCAAGGGCGGCAGAGCAGCCGTCGCTGTTCCCCTCTGACGATTCAACCGTGTCACACGCCTTGGGCCAAACCTGACCCGCCACCGCATCCAGGGAACTTCGCCAGCGCACTCACCTCTTACTTAGCTATGACCTTTGCCAAACGCATCAAAACCTACTTTAACGCTATATTTTTTATAGCTATATGTGCAATATCTACTTGGGCTACAGGCCAAAATAGCTTAAAAAACACGGTGATCACCGAACAAGTGCGTGCCGAGCTGATGGCGCACGCGCCAGAAGGCGCAGACCCCGGCAAAACCGTTTGGGTCGGCCTGCAGCTCATGCACCAGCCAGAGTGGCACACATACTGGAAAAACTCTGGCGACTCCGGCTTGGCCACCGAACTCAACTGGACACTGCCTGTGGGTGTGCTGGCCGGTGACATTGCCTGGCCCACGCCGCACAAGCTGGCCATTGGCAACCTGGCCAATTACGGCTATGACGGCACCGTGCTGTTGCCGGTGCCGCTGACCATCACTCCGGATTTCAAACCCGACGCATTGAACCCTGAACTGGTGGTCAAGCTGCAAGCCAGCTGGCTGGTCTGCAAACTTGAATGTGTGCCGCAAGACGGTGAGTTTGTGCTGCGCATTCCTGTCAAGAGTTCCACCGCCGTCCACAGTGCACAGTTTGACGCTGCTTTCAAGGCCGCGCCCAAGCCAGTGGCGGATGCCAGCAGCATCCTGATCAAAGACAACATCCTGAACGTGTCAGTGCCCGGCCTACCCGCCAGCCTGCACGGCAAGACGCTGGAGTTTTTCCCTGAAACCCCTGAGGTGATCGAAACCGCCGCCAAGTGGACCCAAAGCTGGCAGGGCGCGGTCTGGACAGCGGCGGTGCCCCTGTCGCCGCACCGCAGTGCCAGCCCGGATGTGATGCCGCTGGTGCTGGCCGCACAAGTGGGCGCTGAACGCCTGGGTTTTGTGACGCAGGCCAAGGTCAGTGGCAGCTGGCCTGCCGTGGCCCAGCCAGGTGGTGCCAACCCCACACCAGCGGTCACCCCAACCACCGCAGGCGCGCCTGTCGGTGCCTCGGCCAACCTGCCCGCTTCACTCTGGCTGGCCCTGCTGGGTGCGCTTTTGGGCGGCATGATTCTGAACCTGATGCCGTGCGTGTTCCCGGTGCTGGCCATCAAGGTGGTGGGCTTTGCGCGCCATAACACCAACCAACGCCGCCAGCGCGTGGGCGGCCTGGCTTACAGCGCGGGTGTGGTGCTGTCGTTTGTCGCTTTGGGCGCGCTGATGCTGGCTTTGCGCGGCGCGGGCGAGCAACTCGGTTGGGGCTTTCAGTTGCAGTCACCGGCCGTGGTGGCAGCCCTGGCGGTGCTGTTCACGGTGATCGGGCTCAATTTGGCCGGCTTGTTTGAGTTTGGCCAATTTGTGCCCAGCAGCGTCGCCGTGCTGGAGGCCAAAAACCCGTCGGTGGATGCGTTTTTGTCGGGCATTCTGGCGGTGGTGATTGCCTCGCCCTGCACCGCGCCGTTCATGGGTGCGTCGCTCGGGCTGGCGCTGGCCTTGCCCGCCGCGCAGGCACTGGCCATTTTTGCCGCCATTGGTGTCGGCATGGCGCTGCCGTATCTGGCGGCCAGCTGGTCACCCGCGCTGGCCCGCCTGCTGCCGCGCCCCGGCGCCTGGATGGACACCTTCCGCCGCGCCATGGCGTTCCCGATGTTTGCCACCGTGGTCTGGCTGGTATGGGTGTTGGGCCAGCAAAGCGGCATTGATGGTGCCGCAGCCCTGCTGGCGCTGCTGCTGGCGTTGGCGCTGGTGATCTGGGCGCTGGGCTTGCGCGGGCGAAGCCGCTACATCATTGCTACATTTTCAATAGCTACTCTCGCAATATTAACAGGGGCTATTGGCCAAAATGTCATCAAACTTTCAGACAACCCAGGCACCACGACCAGTACCGCGCTGTGGCAGCCCTGGGCACCGGGCAAGGTTGACCAGGTGCTGGCCACCGGTGTGCCCGTGTTTGTGGATTTCACCGCCGCCTGGTGCGTGACCTGCCAGTACAACAAGAAAACCACGCTGGCCAATGCCGAGGTGCTGGCTGACTTTGCTGCCAGAAATGTCACCCTGTTGCGCGCCGACTGGACGCGCCGCGACCCGGCCATCACCGCCGCGCTGGCGCAACTGGGGCGCAACGGCGTGCCGGTGTATGTGCTGTACCAGGCTGGCCGTGCACCCGTGGTGCTGTCCGAGATTTTGTCTGTGGGTGAGGTGCGGGGGGCCTTGAGTGGTTTGTAGGCGCGAATGAAGCGGTGGGGTTGAATGGACGGTTGGCAGCGTCAGGAGTCATTGGGGTTTTGGCTGCGAATGACACGTGAAGGTCTGAGACACGATACCCGACATCGTGCACACCAACCCCGTTTGAGGAATCAGGCTGGTGGGGCGCTTGGCGCAGCGGCATCAAGGAGGAGGCCAAAGGCCGGGGGACAGCCGCAGGGCCAAGTGCCCCGGCAGCCTGATCCACCCAACAGCTGCCAGTAGCGGGTGGTAGCAAGGCATCTGCACCAGCTATTTCGCCAGCGCTGAAAAACCAATCAAGACGACGGGTGAACCGGCGACACGAACCATACCCTCCGTCTGGCTGCGCCCTCCGCCTGGAAAGGCCGCCCTTCAGCCGTCACATGCCACCGGCAGATAAGATTTTCTTAAGCTGCGCAAAATATGCTTGGCACCAGTTCAACAAAGGGTTCAAGCATATGACATCAACACCTCACATCACCTCCCTGCTGGTTGGCCTGGCAGCCACGCTGGCCTTGCCTCTGGCCGCTGCCGCCAACCCGATCCTGGACGGCTATAAAACCCAGGCCAAGCAAGAAAACGCTGCTTTCAAAGACTTCACCGTGGCCGCTGGCCAAAAGCTTTACAGCACTGTGGGCCCCAATCAGTTGTCGTGTTCATCGTGCCACACCGATTCGCCCAAGGCAGCAGGCAAACATGCCAAGACCAACAAAGTCATCGAGCCCCTGGCCCCCAGCGCCAATCCCAAGCGCTTCACTGATGCCGCTCAGGTTGAAAAGTGGTTCAAGCGCAACTGCAACGATGCCTTGGGCCGCGCCTGCACCACGCAGGAAAAAGGCGACTTCATGACCTACGTGTTGTCGATCAAATAAGGAGCATGCCATGACATTCATCAAACCACTCTTGCTGGCGGTGCTGGCCGCGGCTTCCCTGGGTGCGCACGCCAAATACAACGGCGAAGACCGCGGCAAACCCGTGATGCCATCAGTGGTCAACGCCAAAATGCAGGCTGAGTGCTCAGGCTGCCACATGGCCTACCCGGCCGGTTTGCTGCCTGCCGCCTCGTGGAGAAAAGTCATGACCGGTCTGGACAAACACTTTGGCACCGATGCCTCGCTGCCGGCTGCCGACACCAAAGAAATCACCGACTACCTGGTGAAGTACGCCTCCAACCGCTGGACCTCCAGCGCAGCACCACTGCGCATCACCGACGGCGAATGGTTCAAGACCAAACATGACTCTGGTGAAATCAGTCCGGCAGTCTGGAAGCGGGCCTCTGTGAAAAGTCCGGGCAATTGCGGGGCCTGCCACCAAGGCGCTGAGCGCGGCGACTTCAACGAGCACAACATTCGCATCCCCAAGTAACTCCCTGAAAGCCTGGCCCCATGCAACGCACCCTGATCTGGGATGTACCCACCCGCCTGTTCCACTGGACGCTGGCCAGCAGTTTTGCCATCGCCTGGCTCACCAGTGAAGGCGACCAATGGCTCGCCATTCACGTGTTCACGGGTTATTTGATGCTGGGACTGGTGGCGTTTCGGGTGGTCTGGGGCTTTGCCGGATCGCACTTTTCGCGCTTTGCCAGTTTCTGGTTTGGCCCAAAAGAAGCCTTTGGCTACTTGAAACAGGTGGCTACTGGCCACGCGCCACGGCATGTCGGGCACAACCCCACAGGCAGCTTGGCGATCTACATCCTGCTGGCCTTGTCGGTGTTGGTCGGCCTCACCGGCATCGTGTCGCTGGGCGGTGACGAGCAGCAAGGTATGGCAGCGGGCTGGTTCGGCTTCGCCCAGGCAAGGATACTCAAAGATCTGCATGAACTCGGCGCCATCGCCATGCTGCTGGTGGTCATTGGCCACATCACCGGTGTCGTGGTGGAAAGTGTTCTGCACAAGGAAAACCTGGCCCGCGCCATGGTCACGGGGTTCAAACAAGCCGACGCCAGCACACCCAACACAAAAGCACACCCAATGATCGCCATCGTGATGGTGCTTGCCATGCTTGGCTTTGGCGTCTGGTGGTTCGCTTACGCGATTGACCGGCAGCTCGACAACCAAACCTGGCACACCAAGCTGGAAAGCAGCAAGGGCGAAGAGCCGCATGTGAAATTTGTCGGCAAACAGCTGCCTGACCACGCCCAATGGCGCGACGAATGCGGCAGCTGTCACGCCGTGTTTTATCCGGCCTTGTTGCCCACCCGGTCCTGGAAAAAAATGATGGCCGAGCAAGACACACACTTTGGTTCCGACCTCGGGCTGGATGTCCAAACCACGGCCGCCGTGCTGAAGTTCATGGTGGACAACTCAGCCGACCAACACCTGACAGAAGCGGCCTTCAAGATCGAGCAATCTCTGGCCAAAGATGCCACGCCATTGCGCATCACCGAAACCCCGTACTGGGTCAAAAAACACCGCGAGGTCACGGCCTCTGAGTGGGCCAACCCGCTGGTCCTGAGCAAAAGCAACTGCGCCGCCTGCCACACCGATGCCGACTACGGCACGTTTGAAGACGGCGCCATGCAGATCCCGAAAGCCCCGGCCAAAGTGGCCTCGGCAGCGGCTGCAACGCGCCCCAACCCCTGAACGCAGCAGCCGGACAATGGCAAGCCCCGGGCGCAGGTGGGCCGCTTGCTGCGACAATTGCGCCATGAATTCGACCACCACCCCTTCTCCTTACGCGCCCTTGAAAAACGACACGTTCCTGCGCGCCTGCCTGCGCCAAGCCACGGACCACACGCCGATCTGGATGATGCGCCAGGCCGGGCGCTTCTTGCCCGAATACCGCGCCACCCGCGCCAAAGCCGGCAGCTTCATGGGTCTGGCCACCAACACCGACTTTGCCACCGAAGTCACCTTGCAGCCGCTGGAACGTTTCCCGATTGATGCGGCCATTTTGTTCAGCGACATCCTGACCGTGCCCGACGCGATGGGCCTGGGACTGTCGTTTGTGCTGGGCGAAGGCCCCAAGTTTGCATCGCCCGTGCGCGACGAAGCGGCTGTGGCCAAGCTCGAAGTGCCCGACATGGCCAAGCTGCAGTACGTGTTTGATGCGGTCACCTCGATTCGCAAGGCGCTCAACGGCCGGGTGCCCCTGATTGGTTTCAGCGGCAGCCCCTGGACGCTGGCCTGCTACATGGTGGAAGGCGCCGGCTCCGACGATTACCGCCTGGTTAAAACCATGATGTACAGCCGCCCCGACCTGATGCACAAGATGTTGCAGGTGAATGCCGATGCCGTGGCGCTTTACCTCAACACCCAGATTGAAGCCGGCGCCCAGGCCGTGATGGTGTTTGACAGCTGGGGGGGGGTGCTGGCCGATGGCGCGTTCCAGGAATTCAGCCTGGCCTACACGCGCCGGGTACTGGCTCAGTTGCACAAGACCTGGGACGGCGCGCGCATTCCCAGCATTGTCTTTACCAAGGGTGGTGGTTTGTGGCTTGATGAGATGGAGCAACTGGACTGCAACGCGCTGGGCGTGGACTGGACCGTGAACCTGACCAAAGCCCGTGCCATTGTGGGCGGCAGCAAAGCCCTGCAAGGCAACCTTGACCCCAATGTGCTGTTTGCCCAACCGGCACAAATCGAGGCTGAGGTGATCAAAGTGCTCAACGCCTTTGGCACACCGCACAGTGGCGCCGGCGAAGGGCCAACCCACATCTTCAATCTTGGCCATGGCATCAGTCAGTTCACCCCGCCGGAGCACGTGGCGGCATTGGTGCAGGCGGTGCACAGCCACTCCAGGCAGATGCGCGGCGCCTGCTGAGTTGTGGCCATGGCTAGCAGTTTTTTGACCACTTTTCCGGCAAAAAAAAATAAATTTTATAACTTATGCACAAAATCTGTGGTGCAGTGCAATACCGACCCAAGTGCTGACAAAGCTTGCTAGCAATCCCATAGCGCTTGCAAGTCATTGATTTATAAAGGTTTTAAAAACTGCCTTTTTTCTGTGCAGGCTAAGCAAAGCCTTGATTTAGAAGGCTTGGAAGGCTTTGTTGACGATCTATCAACAAAGTTATCCACAGAAAACTTGGATGACTTGTAAAACCTCTAAAAATCAAGCACTTAACGCCATTTCCGCAAGTTCACATCAACAACATGTCGCAAACGTCACCGCGGGTAACCCACCTGATCCAGGTGCTGGTTCACACCCCAGCCTACAGCCAGATGGCGGATGCACTGACGTATTTAAGTGACGCCAACCTGACCCCCGGCACGTTGGTGCGGGTGCCTTTGGGTCAACGTGAACTGTTGGGTGTGGTCTGGGACAACGGCCCTGAACCCGCTGCAGAGGGCACACTTGACCCTGCCAAGTTGCGCCCGATTGCTGCAGCGCTGGACGCCTTACCCCCTCTGAACGCCCGCTGGCGTGCCCTGATCAACTTTGCCGCCAGCTATTACCAGCGCGCCTCGGGCGAGGTGGCACTGGCCGCTCTGCCCCCCCAGTTGCGCGACATGAGCCCTGTGCAGTTGGCCCGCAAACTGAAAAAGCTGGCCAAAACCGCCATGCTGGCCGTTAACCCCATCCCGCCCCCAAAAAAGGTGCAGCTTGCCACCAAGCCGGCAACCGTTGCTGCGCTTGCACAGGATGTAAAGGGCATGCCTGACGCTATACATTCAATAGTTCTTAGCGCAGAGCAGACAAGGGCTATAAGCCAGTTTAATCAAAATCCTGGGCCTTTCCTGCTGTTTGGCGCCACCGGCAGTGGCAAGACCGAAGTGTTCATGCACTGCACGGCTGAACTGCTGGCCAGTTCACCCGATGCCCAAGCGCTGGTGATGGTGCCCGAGATCAACCTGACCCCGCAACTTGAGGAACGCTTCAAGGCGCGTTTTTGCGCCCTGTATGGCGCAGATGCCGTGGTGTCGATGCACAGCGGCATGACCCCGGCGCAGCGCCTGGGCAGCTGGCTGGCGGCGCACAGCGGCGCGGCGCGCATTGTGCTGGGCACCCGCATGGCGGTGTTTGCGTCGATGCCGCAGCTGAAACTGATCATCGTCGACGAGGAACATGACCCCAGCTACAAGAGCAACGAAGGTGCGCGCTACTCAGCCCGTGACCTGGCCATCTACCGGGGTCGCCTGGAAGACGCCAAGGTGATGCTGGGTTCGGCCACACCGTCGCTGGAGAGTTGGCACCACAGCCGCCCTGCATCAGACGGTGGGCGGTACCTGCGGCTTGAAATGCCCAGCCGTGTCGGCAGCGGCCAGTTGCCGCGGGTTGCGCGGGTCGACATGAACCACCAGCCCAAGTCGTGCATCATCTCAGCTCCCTTGCTTGCCGCCATCGCCGAGCGCATCGCACGAAGTGAACAAAGCATGGTGTTTTTAAACCGGCGTGGCTATGCCCCGGTGTTGCAATGCACCGACTGCGACTGGAAGAGCGAATGCCCCAATTGCAGCGCTTACCGCGTTTTTCACAAAATTGACCGCACCCTGCGCTGCCACCACTGCGGATTTTCTGAGCGTGTGCCCCGCGCTTGCCCGGCCTGCGGCAACCCCGACATTGCGCCACTGGGGCGCGGCACAGAACGGCTGGAAGAGCACCTGGCTGAATTGCTGGCAGGGGTGCAGCGGCCGGACGGCCAACCGGTGCGCATCGTGCGCATTGACGCCGACACCACGAAGTTAAAAGGTGCGCTCGAGTCGCAACTGGCCCAGGTGCATACCGGTGAGGTGGATGTGCTGGTTGGCACACAAATGATCGCCAAGGGGCACGACTTTCGACGCATCACGCTGGTGGCCGCTGTCAACCCCGACAACGCCTTGTTTTCAAGCGACTTTCGTGCGCCTGAGCGTTTGTTCAGCCTCCTGATGCAGGCGGCCGGCCGGGCTGGGCGAGACGCGGCAGTGGCAGGCAGCAGCGAAATGTGGTTGCAGACTTTTCACCCGACGCACCCACTTTTCGAGGCCCTGAAAACTCATGACTTCCCGGCCTTTGCTGCCTCGCAACTCAAGGAGCGCCAGCAAGCGGCCATGCCGCCCTTCAGCTTTCAGGCCTTGGTGCGCGCTGAAGCCCGCACGCAGGAAACGGCACAAGGTTTTCTGAACTCGGCCAGCCAAGCGGCAGCACAGCAAGCCGACACCGCAGCCCTGCTCGGGCACCTCACCCTTTACCCGGCGGTCCCCATGACCATTGCACGTATTGCCAATGTGGAGCGTGCCCAGATGCTGGTGGAAAGCCCGTCGCGCGCCGCGCTTCAGCGCTTTCTGACAGCCTGGCAGACGGTGCTGCACAGCACCCGGTCACGGCCGGAAAACAAGGGGGTGATGCGCTGGGCGATAGACGTGGACCCGCTCAACATCTGAGCAGGTCTTCGGGCGCGGTCGCACTCAAGCGGCCTTGGTGGCCACAATCACCTGAAAGTTGCCGAAAAACGCGGTCTGGCGTTGACACGTCACACCCGGCATGGCTTGCAGTTGCAAGACTGGGTCATGGCTGTCCCACAGCGCCAGACCATAGGGTTCAAACACTTTGAAATAGGTCCAGCTCAGGGCGCGTAACAGCCAGGGGCTGGGGCGGTGAAACTCACCCAGGTACAACTTGCCACCGGGCGCCAGCACACGCATGGCCTCGCTCAGCGCCTCAACCTTCAGGTGGTGGGGCAACTCGTGCAGCAGAAAAAACATCACATTGGCCTGCACCGAGGCATCAGGCTGCTGCATGGCCACCGCGTTGTCATGCCTGTACACGATGCGTTCAGCGTAGTCACCCAGCTTGCTTTGGGCATGGTCCAGCTCGTTTTGAATGATGTCGGCAATCAGCACCTTGCGCGCGCCAGACGTCACCGACGCCTCGACCACCCTGGGTATCACGTTGCCAAACGCACATGAGGTGATCAGCACCTGTTTGCCTTGCAAATCATCCTGGCGCAAGCCATGGGCAATGATGGACACCAAGCGGCTGTACTGAAACAGCAAAATCGCCGAAATGACGGGTTGCCAGTCCACCAGGCGAATCAGCCGCATGTTGGAATAAATGGGGTACACGTGTGCGGCGTCGTGCGTGAGCCGCCCCATGACACCGCGCATCACCAGGGCACCGCGTGTCAGAGTGAAGAAAAACAAAGCGGTGCTGGCCAGCACCACAACCACTGCGAAGACGGTATACGAAAACCAGGCAGGCATTGCGTTCTTTCAGTTGAGGTTTTTAGAGATGAATCGGCTAAATATTAGCCCCGAACGAATTACACACCCGCGGGAAAACCCTGTGTTGATCCAAATCAAAATTCAGGGAGTCTCAGGTGGATTGTCGAAGCCAACAAAGTCACACCAACAGTGACACCGCCAGTGAAAACGTCACGAACGCCGCTGCCGTCGACACCAAAATGATGCGGGCAATGCGCCCATTGTCAGCACCAAAGCGTTCGGCCAACAGCGACACATTGCTGGCACTTGGCAGCGCCGCTGTGAGCACCATCACTGTCAAGGCAAAGCGCGACAAGGGCACGCCCTGGTTGATCAGCGTGGCGCCGACCAGCAACACCAGCAGCGGATGCAAAAACAACTTGAACAGCGCCACCGGCAAATAGTCACGCAACAGCGGGGCAGTGGCGTGGCCGGCTTTCGATAGCATTTGCGACCGTGCCAGCACCGCGCCGATGGTGAACAGCGCCACCGGGGATGCGGCATCGGCCAGCAAGCCCACCGTCTGCGCCACCGGCTTGGGCGGCACCCAGCCCAGCACCGACACCAGCGCGCCCAGTAAAATCGCCCATGGCATCGGGTTGGCCAGCACGCCCTTGAGGGCATTTTTCAGGGCCTTGGCTGCGCCATGGGTGTCGGCACCATCCAGTCTTGAGAGCGCGATGCACAGCGAGGTGGTCACGATCATGTCAATCACCATGGTCAGAATCACCGGCCCGGCCGACTGGGCGCCCAACAAGGCCACCAACAGCGGCACACCCATGAAGCCCGAGTTGGGAAAAGCCGCCACCAGCGCACCAAACGACGCATCGTTCCAGCCAATGTGCCGGTTCAAACTGACCGCCACCGTGAACCCCACAATCACCAGCGCGCAAAACAACCAGGTGACAAACACCCCCACATCCAGCAGTTGGGCAATGGGCGTGGACGCGCCAAAACGGTACAGCATGCACGGCAGTGCAAAAAACAGCACAAACCCATTCAAGCCCGGAATTGCTTCCAGCGGCAACATGCGCCTGCGCGCGGCCAGGTAGCCACACAGCACCAAGGCAAAGAAGGGAAAAGTGATGATGAACACGTGCAGCACCGGCGGATTGTCTCAGCTTCAGTCGGGCTGATAATTGCGCCATGCCTCAATCAGACACCCGGCCGTCCAGCCCTATCGCCCCCACCGGCCACTTCATGATGGCGCACCCGGCGCATGTGATGGCGCTCGGCTTTGGCTCCGGGCTCAGTCCTTGGGCGCCCGGCACCATGGGCACGCTGTGGGCCTGGGCGGTGTTTGCCCTGCTGCAACACCGCCTGACCGAGTGGCAATGGGGTGGGCTCATTGCGGTCAGCATCATCGTCGGTTGGTGGGTTTGCACGCTGACTGCCAAACACCTGCGCGTGCTCGACCCCGGCAGCATCGTGTGGGACGAAGTTGCCGCCTTCTGGCTAGTGCTGTGGCTCATCAGCCCAACCGGGTTTTGGGAGCAACTGGCGGCATTTGCACTTTTCAGATTTTTTGATGCGGTCAAACCTGGCCCGGTGACCTGGGCCGACCAGCTGTTTCACGACGTCGACCCCGCCACCGACCCGTTGGCGTGGCGTAAAGCCGGCTGGGGCATCATGCTGGACGATCTGGTGGCGGCAGGTTGTACGCTGATGCTGATGGCGTTGTGGCGGGCTGGTGAGGCTGCCGCATTTTGAATTTTTTTGGAAAGAACTTTTGACCCATGAAAAACTTGCGTGCCCTCTCCTTTTGCCTGCTCGTCACAGCCCCCTTTGCCACTGCGGCCCTGGCCGCTGGGAACCCGCCCACGGCTGTGCCAACCGCCTCAGTGGTCAGTGGCGAAGTGCTCGAAGTCAAGGACGTTGACGGCTACACCTACCTGCGGCTGAAAACCAGTCAGGGCGAAACCTGGGCCGCCGTCAACACGACTGCGGTCAAAAAAGGTGCCAAGGTGACCATCGAAAACCCCATGGTCATGGATAATTTTGAGAGCAAAACGCTGAAAAAGACGTTTAAAACCATCGTCTTTGGCAATCTGGCTGGCACCGGCGCTGCCAAGGACACCGTCAGCGCCCATGCTGGCCTGAACAAGTCGGCAGACAGTGGCCCGATCAAGGTCGCCAAAGCAACCGGGGCCAACGCACAGACGGTGGCTGAGGTGGTGAACAAAGCGCTTGCCTTGAAAGACAAGCCGGTTCAAGTGAGTGGCAAAGTGGTCAAGTACAACGCCGGCATCATGGGCAAGAACTGGATCCATCTGCAAGACGGCTCGGGCGCTGCAGCTGACAGCAACAACGACCTCCTGGTGACCACATCAGCGTCCGCCAAGCTCGGCGACGTCATCACCGCCTCAGGCGTGGTGCGTAATAACAAGGACTTTGGTGCCGGCTACAGCTACAAGGTACTGATTGAGGACGCCACCCTGGACCCTATTAAAAAGTGAGCTATATATGCAGCATGAATGCGGGCTAGTGGCCAATTTACTCATTGAAAATGGTTGGTTCCTCAGCACGGCAGAAAGCTGCACTGGCGGGCTGATTGCCGCTGCATGTACCGATCTGGCCGGGTCGAGCGCCTGGTTTGAACGTGGCTTTGTCACTTATTCCAATGCCGCCAAAATTGAACTGCTTGGCGTCGATGCGTCGCTGATTGACACCCATGGTGCCGTCAGTGAGCCTGTGGTGCGGGCCATGGCCGCGGGTGCACTGCAGCGTTCCCACGCACAGGTGGCACTTGCGGTAACCGGCGTGGCCGGCCCAAGTGGTGGGAGTGTCGACAAACCGGTGGGCACCGTCTGGTTTGGCTTTGCCTTGCGCAGCGGCGTGCGCACAGAGATGTGCCACTTTGAAGGTGACCGCACCGCAGTCCGCCAAGCCACCGTGCAACATGCGCTGAGCAGATTGGCAGAGCTGATCCTGACGGAAACCTCTTGATGAAAATTCTGATCATCGAAGACGATTTGATGATGGGTGAAGGCCTCCAGGCGGCCCTGAATGAGGCAGGCTTTGACGCCCATTGGGTGACTGACGGACAGGCGGCCTATGACCTGCTTGTGGCAGAATTTTTTTGCGCTGCCGTGCTTGACATTGCCCTGCCTGGGCTTGACGGGCTGGCGCTGCTGAAGCAACTCAGAGCAAGCGGCAACACGCTGCCCGTGTTGATGTTGACCGCCCGTGACACCACACGCGACAAAGTCTTGTGTTTTGACGCCGGTGCCGATGATTTCCTGGTGAAAACCACCGACATGGAAGAACTGATCGCGCGCCTGCGCGCCCTGATTCGCCGGGCTGGCTATGTGGGGCGCATCAACGTGGGCAAACTCACACTGGATGCGCAAACACAGGTGGCCACACAGGACGGCCAGTTGCTCAGCCTGTCCAATCGCGAGTTTGAACTGCTGCAGGCGTTGATGGAGAACGCCGGGCAAGTGGTGCCCCGCAGCCGGCTGGCGCAGTCCGTTTTTGGCTCGAATCGCAGCGCGGAAAGCAATGTGCTTGAGGTTCACATTCATAACCTCCGTCAAAAAATTGGTGACGCCAATCTGCGAACTGTTCGCGGCGTCGGTTACACCCTGGTCAAAGGGTGACCGTGACCGCAGACAAACATGTGACCCTGAGCCACCGTTTGTTGATTGCACTGGGTGTGGTCAGCTTTCTTTTCTGGGCTGTGATGACGACACTCACCACGCGCAAGAACATTGCCGAGGTGAATCAACTCTATGACGTTCACCTGGCGCATACAGCCAAGGCGTTTTTGCATCTGATGGATCCCGACGACGAAACCGAACCCTTGCCGTCCACCATGTCCTCTGTGGCAATTGAGCAACTTTTTGACACTTGGCCCGATTTGCCTGAACGGCCCACCGCCAACAAACCCACTGCAACCCGGGCAACTGCGCAGGTCAGCGCGGCAAACCCCGCCGCATCCAGACCCCTGGGCTCCGAACGAACGCCATACGGCAACGCCCTGCGTTACCAGCTGTGGCGTGACGATACTGGTAGCTTGCTGTTTCGCTCGAACAACGCGCCAGCCACCCCCATGACGGGGCAAATGGGGCTTTCTGACACCCTCGACGCGCAGGGTCAGGGGTGGCGCAACTACCACGTGCGCGACAGACACCACAACGTCAGGGTGATCGTCTCGGAACCCCATGAATTTCGGCTGCAACTGGTGCGCAGCATGGTGGCAAGCGCAGCCATCCCCCTCGCGGTGGGGCTGCCCATGTTGTTTTTATTGCTCTGGTTTTCGATCAAGCGGGGGTTGCTTCCATTGGCCACCCTGAGTCAGGAGATCGTCAAAAGGCGGGCCGACAACTTGACGCCGATCAATGTGCAGAGCGTGCCTGACGAGGTGCAGCCCATCGTCACGGCCCTCAACGACCTGCTCACACGCATGGGCCAAACGCTGGAAAATGAGCGTCAGTTCACCGCCGACGCCGCCCACCAGCTGCGCACGCCGCTGGCGGCTATTCAAGCCCAGTTGTACGCTGCCCGCCATGCCCCGGGCGACGCGCAGCACCAGCACGCACTTGACCAGCTGCAACTGAGCGTGGCGCGTGGCATCCGCCTGGTCAACCAGCTGCTGGCCTTGGCGCGCCTCGACCCCAAACAGGCCAAGCCAGACTTCTCACACCTGAGCCTGAGTGACCTTGCTGAAACGGTGTGCGCTGAGCTGGCACCACTGGCTCTGCAGCGCGACCAGACACTTGAGTTGCTGGCAGAACCCCGATTACCACTCATCAGTGGCAACGCGGACATGCTGGCCATGCTGCTGTCCAACCTGGTGGACAACGCCATCCATTACACGCCGCAAGGCGGATTGGTTCGCATCGTCATCAAAGCTGACAGTGATGGGGTAGCGCTTGTGGTCAGTGACGACGGGCCGGGCATCGCCATCGCGCAACGCACCAAAGTTTTTGAGCGCTTTTATCGCATCGCTCAACAAAGCCAACCTGGCACCGGTCTGGGCTTGGCCATTTGCAAGCGTGTGGCAGACCTGCACAACGCCTCGTTGGCGCTGTCAGGCGGTATTGAGGGCCGTGGGCTGACCGTGCACGTCCACTTCAAGACGTGATGTGTCATGGCAAACGGGTACGACGCCATGGGCACTGATTTTCTCCAGGGGTTGGCCACCGGACTGGCGCTGATTGTGGCGATTGGGTCACAAAACGCTTATGTGCTGCGCAGCGGGATTCGCCGCGAACATGTGTTGCCCATCGTCCTTGTTTGCGCCCTGTCAGACGCGCTGTTGATCTTGGCGGGCATTGGTGGCGCGGGCACGGTGATTCGCGGCAACGACATCTTGATGGCATTGACCCGTTACGGCGGCGCCCTGTTTTTGGCCAGCTACGGCACATTGGCAGCCCGGCGCGCATGGCACGGCCATCAAATGATGCTGGACAAAGGCAAAAAGGTCACCCTGGCTGCGGCACTGGCGGCCTGCTTGGGCTTTACCTTTTTGAACCCCCATGTCTACCTGGACACGGTGGTGTTGCTGGGCAGCATCGCCAACCAGCGGCCTGACCCCGGTCGCTGGATATTTGGCGCAGGCGCCTGTATAGGCAGCGTGGTCTGGTTTTCTGCACTGGGGTTTGGCGCACGTTTTTTGGCACCGTGGTTTGAAACTGTCACGGCCTGGCGCATTCTGGACGGTCTGATTGCGCTGACCATGTGGTCGCTGGCTGCCACATTGCTGTTGGGTTGAAGGTAAAGTCTGAGCATGAACCAAAACGAACAAACCCTCACCCGCTTTTTCACCGCGTTTGCCGCGCTCGACGCCGACACCATGGCCAGTTGCTACGCGGAAGACGCTGTTTTTGACGACCCCGGCTTTTCGCTCAGCGGGCGGCCTGACATTTCGGGTATGTGGCACATGTTGTGCGCCGCAGCAAAGGGCAACGGGCGCGAGAACTGGCGCCTTGAATTCCGTGAAATCAGTGCTGACGCGCAGACTGGCCGCGCCATCTGGGAGGCACACTACCAGTTCAGCGCCACCCGGCGGCAGGTGCACAACATCATCGGCTCAGACTTCAG
>JBBQZG010000027.1:0-28891 GCA_038207945.1 Burkholderiales bacterium | reverse complement strand
CGTCGCGCTCAAGCGCGAGCCGTTTTACCCATCCAGTGCGCTGGCGCTGTCCAAGGCACGCGGTCTCGGTGACACCTTGCTGTGTGCCATCAGCGTCACGACGCTGCACTATTTCCTGAGACAAAAACTGGGCGAAAAAGGTGCAAGGCTATTTTTGGACCAATGTGTCAACGCGATGACCGTGGCCAAGGTTGAAAAAAGCACCTTGCAAGCCGCTCTGACCAGCCCCATGACAGACTTTGAAGATGGGGTGATCGCCCAAGCAGCGCTGGCCTGCGCAGCCAGTTTGATTCTGACGCGCAACCCCAAAGATTTCATCAAAAGTCCAGTGCCCGCCATCTCCCCTGAAGATTATTTAATACAGCCATGACCACTTTCTGCACCGAACCCGTAACTTTGGCAACACCCGAGCAACCCGCGCCCGCTGGCGCCCAAAAAGCCAAAACCCATCGTGACGCGGCGCAACGGGCCGCTTATGACATCAACAAACTGGAAAAGCGCCTGTGCCGCCAGGTTGGCCAGGCCATCATCGACTTCAACATGATTGAAGAAGGCGACCGCGTCATGGTGTGTGTGAGCGGCGGCAAAGACAGTTTTGGCCTGCTTGACATTTTGCTGAAGCTGCAAAAGCGCGCGCCCATCAATTTCGAGATCATCGCCGTCAACCTGGACCAGAAGCAGCCCGGTTTTCCGGCGCACATCCTGCCCGAGTACCTGGCCAAACTGGACATCGAGTACCACATCGAAACCCAGGACACCTATAGCATTGTCAAAAAAGTGGTGGCCGAAGGCAAAACCATGTGCAGCCTGTGCAGCCGCCTGCGCCGGGGCATTTTGTACCGTGTGGCCGATGAGCTCAAAATCACCAAGATCGCGCTTGGCCACCACCGCGACGACATGCTGCACACTTTCTTCCTGAACATGTTTTTTGCCGGCAAGCTCAAAGGCATGCCGCCCAAGCTGGTCAGTGACGACGGCGGCCACATCGTGATCCGCCCGCTGGCTAATGTGGCCGAAAAAGACCTGATCCGCTGGGCCGAGCACCGCCAGTTTCCGATCATCCCGTGCAGTTTGTGCGGCAGCCAGGAAAACCTGCAGCGCCAGGAAATCAAACGCATGGTGAACCAATGGGAACGCCAATACCCGGGCCGCACCGAGACCATGTTCACCGCGCTGCAAAACGTGGTGCCCTCACATTTGATGGATGTCAAGCGCTACGACTTCAAAGGCATCAAAACCACCGGCGTGGCCGATGCAGACGGCGACAAAGTGTTTGACGAGGAAGAATTCCCCCGGCCAAGCTTGACGGGTGTGCAACTGGTACAACTTTGAACTCATGAGGAATATATGCCTATAGCCCATATAAATACTACGCGTATAGCTCTACTTTTAATAGCATTCATGGTCTCGGGCTGCGCGGGCACGCGGCTCATCGACAGCCAGGTCAACAGCTTCGCCCCGCAAGTGATTGGCACCGGTGCCCGCTACCAGTTTGAGCGCCTGCCTTCACAATTGGCCAACCCCATGGGCCAGGCCAAGCTGGAAAAACTGGCCGAGCAAGCGCTGGCCAAAGTCGGCCTGAAACGTCAAAACGCCGCGCCGTTGAGCGTGCAGGTGACGGCGGTGCAGCGCCAGGAAAGCACGTTCAACCAAAGCGATGTGAGCATTGGCTGGGGACTGGGCTGGGTATTTGGCAATGGCGCCATCAGCGTGGGCAACCGTGGCGCGCTGTTTCCGGGCCTGGATTCGCGACCCAATTACTGGCGACAGGTCAGCCTGATCATGCGCAACGCGGCGGGAACGGTGGTGTTTGAGAGCCATGCCAGCCACGAGGGCATCTGGGCCGACAGCGACGCCATTCTGGCGGCCATGCTGGATGCGGCGCTGCAAGGCTTTCCCACGCCACCTACCGGTGTGCGCCGCGTCAACATTGAAATCCCCCGCTGACCCACGCCCCGCTATGCATGCCACCCGCATCATTGCTGTTCGCCACGGAGAAACCGCCTGGAACGTGGACACCCGGCTCCAGGGCCATCTGAACATTGCACTCAACACCACCGGCATCTGGCAGGCCGGCCGGGTTGCCCAGGCGCTCGCCGACGAACCCATTGACGCTGTTTACGCCAGCGACCTGCTGCGCGCCTGGCAAACCGCCAACGCCATCGCCCACACCACGAACAGCCCCTTGACGGCCCACCAAGGGTTGCGTGAGCGTGGTTTTGGCGAATTTGAAGGCAAGACCTACGCCGAAATCGAGACCACCTGGCCTGAAGCTTCGCAACTGTGGCGCAAGCGTGAACCCCATTGGGCGCCACCTGGCGGCGAATCACTGACCGCCATGCGCGAACGCATTCTGACCACCGCCACGGCCCTGGCCGAGCAGCACATTGGTGGGCAAATCGTGCTGGTGGCGCACGGAGGCGTGATGGACATCTTGTACCGGCTGGCCACCGGCCAGGAACTGCAAGCCCCACGCAGCTGGAACCTGGGCAACGCCGCCATCAATCGCCTGCTTTGGACACCCGAGGGCTTCACCCTGGTAGGCTGGGCCGACACCAGCCACCTCGACGAGCCAGTGCTCGATGAAGGCAGCACCTGACGCTGCGGGTCGAAAAACTAGAGCCCAATCGCCAGAATCAACAGCACCGCATACGGAAAAGCCACGGTTGGCCGACTGGCACTGCGCGCATATTCAGCCAGCAAGCCCACCAGACCCGGCCGCTGGGCAAGCCATTGGGAGTGCAACTGAAACGGCGCGTCACCGACCTGGGGCGCGCGCTTGAACACCGCCTCAATACCAATCAGCCGGGCGGCCAAGCGGTTTTGCCAGGTCTTCATCACCGCCTCCTGAAACCACAGAATCAGCAGCAGCGCGCAGAGCACAACAGGGTCAAGCCCCAACACCCAGGCCAACGCCGACAGCACCACGGCCACCAGCTTGACAGCCAAGGCGCTGCGTTCATGGGACTCATGGTTGTTTTGCAGGGTAGTCCACTCCCGCGCCAGTTGTTCATTGATAGCCATTGAATTGAGACTCCGATGCGATGACCATGCAGCCCGAAATAGCTGCGTACGACGTGAGAATAATCAAACTCTTGCCGCTTGGAATGCTTACATCCATTTTCGCTGCTTGCCTATGGATTTTGCGACATGCCGATCTGGGGATTGGACTACCGCATCAGGGCTGCCGAATACTATGCGGACATGCCTTACAACCCTGAGCCGTATGTGCGCGCACGCATCCTGGGGCTCATTGAGTACGTCAACAGATTGCAGGAGCGTTGAGCCCCCACTTGTAGCGATGTGTAAGCCGTGCGCCTGAGGTGTGCGGGCGGGCCTAAACTCCCGCCATGATTCAGAGCCGTCAACGCACACTTACTTTCCTCATCGGGCAACTCCATCGCGCCAAAGCGCTTGTCAGGCAATACCCCTGGCGGGCAGCTTTGGTGCTGCCTGCGCTGATGTTGCTTTACCTGCTGGTGCTGATTCCATTCACGCCCGGTATTGGGGATTTGCGCAAGGCCAAGTCTGAAGCGCCATCCATGCTGCTGGCCTCAGATGGCACGGTGCTGGCTGAATACAAACGCATCAACCGCCAGTGGGTTGCGCTGGACAAGATCTCACCGAACGTGGTGAACGCCTTGATCGCCACCGAAGACCGGCGGTTTTACGACCACCATGGCCTTGATTTTCAACGCCTGGCAGGTGCGGCACTGAGTACGCTGGGTGGTGATTTGCAGGGCGGCTCCACCCTCACGCAGCAGTTGGCGCGCAACCTCTTCCCGGCAGAAATTGGCCGCGCCGCCAGCCTCACGCGCAAGGCCAAGGAAGCGATCACGGCACTGAAGATCGAGGCGGTGTACTCCAAGCGGGAGATTCTTGAAACCTACCTCAACACCGTGCCTTTTCTTTACAACGCCTTCGGCATCGAGATGGCGGCACGCACCTACTTTGACAAATCGGCTGACAAGCTTGACGTGCTGGAAAGTGCCACGCTGGTTGGCATGCTCAAGGGCACCAGCTACTACAACCCGGTGCAAAACCCCGAACGCGCCTTGCAGCGACGCAACCTGGTGCTGGCGCAAATGGTCAAGAACGGCAACCTCGACCCGGCCCGGCTGGCGGGGCTGTCCAAGCGGCCGATGAGACTTGATTTTGAACGTCAAGTCGAGCCACAGGGGCTGGCACCGCATGTGGCCCAAAACCTGCGCGCCTGGCTGATCGCCTGGGCTGACCAGCGCGACATCGACCTTCAGGCCGATGGCTTGCGGGTGTACACCACGCTGGACGCCAACCTTCAGAAAGCAGCCAACCAGGCGATGACACGGCAATTGACACAACTGCAAAAACTGGCAGACAACCGGGGCAAGGCAGAGTCAGAGCGGGCCGTGCTGCAAGCCGGTTTTCTGGCATTGGACCCGCGCAACGGCGCGGTACGGGCATGGGTAGGCAGCCGTGACTTTGCCCAGGAGCAGTTTGACCATGTCAGCCAGGCGCGGCGCCAGCCAGGCTCGACTTTCAAGCCCTTTGTGTATGGCGCGGCGTTCATGCAGGGGTTTGACCCGTCAGATACCTTGATGGACCAGCCGGTATACATCAAGGTGCCGGGCAGCGAGCCATGGACACCCAGCGACGACACACCGCCCAGCTACGCGCCCATGAGCCTGAGCAACGGGCTGGCCTACTCCAAGAACACCATCACCGCCCAGCTGATGGAAAAGGTGGGGCCGCAGCGCGTCGGGCAGCTGGCAAAAGCCATGGGGGTGCGGCAAAGCAAGCTTGACCTGGTGCCCTCACTGGCCCTGGGCACCAGCCCCGTCACCTTGATCGAAATGGTCGCAGCCTACGGCACCATTGCCAATGGCGGCAACTACATGCAGCCTTATCTGGTGCTGAGGGTGGAAGACCGCAACGGAAAGTTGCTGGAAAAATTCGAGCCCGTGAGCGAAAAAGCACCCGCCATGCCACGCGCCAGCGCCCTGACCCTGGTGAACGTGATGCGCGGCGTGATTGACCGGGGCACGGGCACCGCTATCCGCTACCGCTATGGCATTCAGGCCGACGTGGCCGGCAAAACCGGCACCACCCAGGACAACACCGACGGCTGGTTCATCATGATGAATCCGCAGCTGGTGGCAGGTGCCAGGGTTGGTTTTAACGACAGCAGCGTCAAGATGGGCTCATGGGGTCAAGGCGCCCGAAGTGCGCTGCCCATGGTGGGAGAGGTGTTTCAGCAGGCCTTTCGCAACCGCTGGCTGGACTCGAAGGTTGAATTTGACATTCCGCGGCCGCGGCCGCCGCCGCCGCCTGAGCCAGAGCCAATACCGCAAGCCGACCCGCTGTCAGACCTCATGAACGATGTGATGGGCACCATCCTGCGGCAATTCCAGAGACCTGACGAGTTGCCTCAAACCCCAAACAGGTCTGAATGATTCTGGTTAGCCGGCGGTGTGACACCCAGGTGCTTGTAAGCAGCCAAGGTGGCGATGCGTCCGCGCGGCGTGCGCTGCAGGTAGCCTTGCTGGATCAGGTAGGGCTCAATCACGTCTTCAATGGTTTCGCGCTCCTCACCAATGCTGGCCGCAATGTTGTCGAGCCCGACCGGGCCGCCGTCAAAACGGTGAATCACGGCTTCCAGCAGTTTGCGGTCCATCAGATCAAAGCCTTGCGGATCCACATCAAGCATGACCAGCGCGCGGTTGGCAATGTCGAGCGTGATTTCGCCCGCACCTTTCACGTCGGCGTAGTCGCGCACCCGGCGCAACAAACGGTTGGCAATGCGTGGTGTGCCGCGTGACCGGCGGGCAATCTCATAGCCGCCCTGCTCATCGGTGGGCACATTCAGCAGGCCAGCGCTGCGCTTGACGATGCGCGCCAATTCCTCAGAGGTGTAAAACTCCAGCCGGGCGACGATGCCAAAACGGTCACGCAACGGGTTGGTCAGCATGCCGGCGCGGGTGGTGGCACCCACCAGCGTGAAAGGCTGCAAGTCAAGCTTGATGCTGCGCGCCGCCGGCCCTTCGCCAATCATGATGTCGATCTTGTAGTCTTCCAGCGCGGGGTACAGAATTTCTTCCACCACCGGGCTCAGGCGGTGAATCTCGTCGATGAACAGCACATCGTTTTTTTCAAGGTTGGTCAGCAATGCGGCCAAATCCTTGGGCTTTTCCAGCACCGGGCCGCTGGTCTGCCGCAAGTTCACACCCAGTTCAGCGGCGATGATGTGGCTTAACGTGGTTTTTCCCAGACCGGGTGGGCCAAACAGCAGCACGTGGTCCAGCGCCTCGTCGCGCATTTTGGCGGCGCTGATGAAAATCTCAAGCTGCTCGCGCGCCTTGACCTGACCCACATAGTCGTCGAGCAACTTGGGCCGCAGGGCGCGCTCGATGGCCTCTTCGTTGGGAGACGCAGGCGCGTTGGACACCACGCGTTTGGGCGGTGCGGGGGCAAAGTCGTCGGTTTGGATACTCAAGGCAGACTCGGTTTCAAGGCAAAGTGGCACTATAGCGCGCCGCTGCACACCGGGCGTGCTCAAGCCGCCACCCACATCTGCCGATAAACAGACATGAGACTACTTGGGGGTCATCACCTGACCCCAGCCCTGCGATGAAAACCATGCCATCTTCCTTGAATTCACAACCTCATGCACAGGCTGTGGCGGTGCGAGCCGCACCTGCCTGGCCGCAACTGGCACTTTTAGGTGCGCTTGGCGTGGTCTTGATGGCGCTGGCGCTGCCGGTGAGCCATGCCGCAGACGCCGCAGCTGACCACGGCGTCACAGCAACCCCGGCCGTGCGCAAACCCGTCACCAAAAAACCTGTAGAGGCCGCGTCCGAGCCCGAAGGCAAAGACCTCGCCATTGACATCAAGGCCGCGCTGCGCGACAAGATGATCGACAAAAAAAACCTGATGCTGGTCATCAAGGACAAGCCTGCCCCCAAAACCGCGGCTGCCACAGTGCATGCAGCACCTGCTGCTGCGCACACCGCGCCAACAGAGGCACCTGCACCCGCCAAGGCGCGGGCCCGGGCACCCGCTGCAGGTGTGCGCAGCGCCACTGCGGCGCCCGCGCCTGCGGTGGTCCACCCGCGTGCCAGCCGCGACTACATCCAGGCCAAGGCCGCCGCCCTGACGGGTCACGAAGCCCCAGCCCCAGGCGCAGGTGCCCACGGCGTTGACACCCATGGGAGCGAGGTTCATTGGGCTTACGAAGGTGAAACCGGTCCGCAGAATTGGGGCAAACTCAAACCCGAGTTCAATGTGTGTGCCATTGGCAAACGCCAGTCACCCATCAACATCGACGAATCCATGACCCTGCAAGGCCCGGCTGAGCCATTGCAATTCAATTACACCGCCTCCAGCGGTACGGTGGTCAACAACGGCCACACCATTCAGGTTGACCTGTACGGCGACAACACACTGACGGTGCGCGGTTCGGTCTACAAACTGGTGCAGTTTCATTTTCACACCCCGTCTGAAGAGCAGGTGAATTACCGTAACTACGCCATGGTGGCGCACCTGGTGCACAGAAACAACGAAGGTCAATTGGCGGTGGTGGCGGTGCTGCTGGACCCGGGTGTGCCCAACACGCTGATCAACAAGGTCTGGACCTACATGCCGCTGGACAACAGCGACCGCGTACGTCTGCCGGGCGGCATCATCGACATGAACGAGTTGCTGCCCAAAGACCAGCGCTATTACCAGTTCATTGGTTCACTCACCACACCGCCCTGTACCGAAGGCGTGCTGTGGATGGTGATGAAGCAGCCCACAGCGCTGAGCCGTGAACAAATCCGCCTGTTCCAGCAGCTGTTTCCCAACAACGCCCGACCGGTGCAGGCGATCAACGGACGGGCTGTGCGCGACGCCCAGTAAATTGAAGAAAGCAGCGCACCGGGCAAGGTGACCGACACACAGGCTCACCCAGGCGACTCGCACCGCAATGCGCGGGCCAGCCACTGACTCAGTGGGCTGCCAGCATGTTCAAACCCATGAATGCCATGGTAGTGATCCGCACCGGGCAAAGCGCTCAGGTCACCCTGGTTACCGGCTTTCTGCCATTCGGCATGAAAGCTGCTGGCCTGACGGGCAAACTCAGGCGTTTCCTCGTCGCCCCAGTTCACCCAGACCGGGGTACGGCAAGCGCGCACTGAAAACACCGGTGAGTTGCGACGGATCACGCCGTCGTCGAGCTGAATCATGGGCTGCAGATAGCTGTAGCGCAGCGGTGCGATGTCGTAAATGCCGCTGACCAGCAGCGCAGCGGCCAAGGGGTCGCGCGCCAAGCCGTAATCTTCTTCCCAGCGCGTTTGCAGGCACATGGCCGTCAGATGCGCCCCGGCCGAATGCCCGCCCAGCGCAATCCGCGCCGGGTCGCCCCCGTGCCCGGCGATGTTGCGCAACGTCCAGGCTACGGCAGCCCGCGCCTGTCGCGTGATTTCATCCAGGGTCACGCGCGGACACAAGGCGTAATTCACCACCACCGTGGTGATGCCCAGCGGCTGCAGGCCCAGCGCGACACAGCTGAACTCTTTGGACGACAGCGCCCGCCAGTAGCCGCCGTGCAGAAAAACAAACACCGATGCGTTGGGCACATCAGCCGGAAAAATGTCCAGCGTCTCCTCGCGCGTTGGCCCATACGGCACATCCAGCCTGCAGCGCAACTGTGCCCGCGCCAAGCAGGACTGTTCCGCATAGTGCCGGCCCGGTGCCGTGGCGTCAGCCAGCGCCAAGGACGGGTTGTACTGCGCATCAATCTGCGCCTGGGTGTCAAATTCGCGGTAGAGGTTTGTCATCGCCATCGTCTCAAAGAAGAAAACTCATACCCCAATGTAGCGCTGCCAAATCTCCGGCTCTGCCGACAGCTGGGCAGAGTCCCCCTGCCAAACCACCCGCCCACGCTCAATGAGGGTGTGGTGATTGGCCAGGCGCAGCAGCCGCTGCACATACTTGTCGATCACCAAAATGGTTTGACCTCGTGCGCGCAACTTGTCCAGGCAATGCCAGATGTCTTCGCGCACCAGCGGTGCCAGGCCTTCGGTGGCCTCGTCCAGAATCAGCAGATGCGGGTTGGTCATCAGCGCGCGGCCAATGGCCAGCATTTGCTGCTCGCCGCCGGACAACTGGTTGCCCATGTGCCGCACGCGCTCGGCCAGCCGGGGAAACAGCTCAAACACCCCGTCAAGGCACCACGGCTCGCGGGAAGCGTTGCGGTTGGCGGCAAAGGCCACCAGGTTTTCCTTGACCGTCAGGTTGGGGAAAATCTGCCGGCCTTCAGGCACCAGCGCCAGTCCCATGCGGGCAATCCGGTCAGGCGCAAGGGCCTCAATGCACTCACCTTGAAAGCGCACCGTGCCGCCAAGTGCGGGCGTCAGCCCCAGGATGGATCGCAGCGTGGTGGTTTTGCCCATGCCGTTGCGCCCCAGCAGCGTGGCCACGTCGCCTGCCTGGATCGAGAAGCCCACGCCAAACAGAACCTGGCTGGCGCCATAAGCTGTTTCCAGATTTTCGACTTCGAGCAGCGCGCTCATGCAGCGGCTTCCTCGTCGCCCAGATAGGCCAGCCGGACCTCGGGATGCGCCCTGATGTCATCGGGCGTTCCACAGGCAATCACCCGGCCGTACACCAGCACGGTGATGCGGTCCGCCAGCCGAAACACCGCATTCATGTCATGCTCCACCAACAAAATGGTGGCCTCCCCACGCAGGCTTTGCAGCAGGCTGACCATGCGCTCGGACTCATCGGGCCCCATGCCTGCCATGGGCTCATCGAGCAGCAGCAGTTTGGGCCGCGTGGCCAGAGCCAGACCCACTTCAAGCTGGCGCTGCGCACCGTGCGACAGGGCACCCGCCAGCCGGTGGATTTGGGGCGCCAGCCCAACCCGCTCAACCACCTCGGCGGCATTCGCGTAGCGCTCGGTATCGCGCCGTGCAGGCTGCCAAAAATTCAGGCTGCGTCCCGCATGCGCCTGCACCGCCAGCGCAATGTTGTCCAGCACCGACAGACGCGCAAAGATGCTGGTGATCTGGAACGAACGCGCCAGCCCGTGCGCCACGCGGGCATGCATGGGCATGTGCGTCACATCCATGCCATCAAAGTGGATGCGCCCAGCGTTGGGCGCAAGTGCCCCCGAGATGAGGTGAATCAAGGTGGTTTTCCCCGCCCCATTGGGGCCGATCAGTGCATGGATCTCACCCGCCACCACCTCAAGATGCACATGGTCCGTGGCCGTCAGACCGCCAAAGTGTTTGGCCAGTCCATCGACATGCAACAAGGTGCTGTGGGTCATGACAATGGCCTGCGGTGCCACAGGCTCAACAAGCCGTTCGGTGCCAGCAACACCACCGCCAGCAGGGCAGCGCCCAAGCCAAATTGCCAGTGAATGGTGTACGCGCTCAGCACCTCCTCCAGCACCAGAAACACCACCGCACCGACAAAGCCACCGTAAAGTCGCCCGACCCCGCCCAGGATCACCATGACCATCAACATGCCGGACTGGCTCCATTGCATCATCGACGGGCTGACGAAGCTGCCCTGGTTGGCCAGCAGCGCACCGGCCAGCCCGGCCAAAGCGCCTGCCAGCGTGAAGGCCATGAGCTTGAAGCGGTACACCGGAAAACCAATGGCCACCATGCGCGACTCGTTTTCACGCATGGCCTGCAGCGCATGGCCAAAACGTGAATTCAGCAGCCGATGCACCGCCAGGAACACCAGCACCACAAGCCCCAGCACCACCTGGTAAAAAATGGCGTCTTGCCTCAGGTCCAGCCCGAATCCGAGGTCAAAGCGGCCGGACAAAGACAAGCCGTCGTCGCCCCCATAAGCTGTGAGTGACACCATCAGGTAATACAGCATTTGCGCAAATGCCAGCGTGATCATGATGAAGTACACCCCCCTGGTGCGCAGACTGACCGCCCCCACCAACAAGGCAAAAAAGCCACCCGCCACAAAGGCCACGGGCAGTGCGAGCCAAGCCGAATTGAAGCCGCTTTGCATCAGAATACCCGCCGAATACGCCCCCACGCCAACAAATGCCGCGTGCCCAAAGCTGACCATGCCGCCAAAGCCAAGAATCAGGTTGAGGCTGGTGGCCGCCAGCGCAAAAATCAGGATGCGACTGGCCACACCGATGTAGAAGTCGTCACCCAAGGCCTGCGCCAGCGTTGGCAACAAGGCCAGACATACAACCAGCAGCAATCCGGGCAGCAGGTGCAGCGGATGGTCCAGCAACCCGGGCACGACCTGAAGCGTGGGCGCGGCTGACTGCGCCGACCTGCCGGGCTGGGTTGGTAGGTCAGCCATGGGCGGGAAACAAGCCTTGCGGCTTCCAGAACAACACCGCCGCCATCAGCACATAAATCAGGATCGACGCCACCGCCGGGCCGGCATTGGCTGCCACATCCGGCCCCATGAGACGCTCAAATGCATAGGGAATCAGGCTCCGCCCGGCGGTGTCCACCACCCCCACCAGCAGGGCTCCCAGCAGCGCACCGCGAATCGAACCGATGCCACCAATGACGATCACCACAAAAGCCAAAATCAAAATAGGCTCCCCCATGCCCACCTGCACGGCCAGCAGGGGCCCGAGCATGCCACCGGCCAGCGCACAAAGCGCCGCGCCAAAGGCGAACACCACGGTGAACAGACGCTTCACGTCCACACCCATGGCCAGGGCCATCTCCCGGTTGGATGCGCCAGCGCGCACCTGCATGCCAACCCGGGTTCGGGTCACCAGCACATACAAAAGCGCCGCTGCGGCCAAGCCCACGGCAATGATGAACAGGCGATAGGCCGGGTAACTGAACCCCTGCAACAGTTCCACCGGCCCGGCCAGCGCAGCCGGTGGATTCAGGGCGATGGGCTGCGAGCCCCAGACCATGCGCACCGCCTCGTTGCTCATCAGCAGAATGGCAAAGGTACCCAGCACCTGCGACAGGTGATCGCGCTCGTAGAGCCGGCGCAACACAGTCAGCTCCAGCAGCGCGCCCAGTCCGGCTGTGGCCACCATACCCGCGCTCAAGCCCAGCCAGAATGAGCCGCTGGCTTGCGCAATGCTGGCAATCAGATAGGCGCCCACCATGTAAATGGAACCATGCGCGAGGTTGATCATGTCCATGATGCCAAACACCAGCGTCAGCCCTGCGGCCAGCAAGAACAGCATCAAGCCAAACTGCAGGCCGTTGAGCGACTGCTCCAGGAACAGAATGCCCGTCATCTCAGACCGGCACGTTTTTACAGGGCTGGCATCTTGCACTCGCCAACATAGGCATCGGCGTGATTTTTAAACACCGTGCCCAGTGTGCGGTTGGTGATGCGGCCCTGCGCGTCTTTGGTGATCACGCGCAGGTAGTAGTCCTGAATCGGATAGCCGTTGCTGTTGAACTTGAAGGCCCCGCGCACCGAGTCAAATTTGGCGGCAGCAATGGCCTTGCGCAGCGCGGCTTTGTCAGACAGGTTGCCTTTGACATCACGCACGGCCGCGTCCATCAACCGGGCAGCGTCGTACCCTTGTGACGCGTACAGCGTGGGCAGGCGGCCATAGTCTTTTTGGAAATCGGCCACAAAGCGCTTGTTGACGGCGTTGTCCATGTCGTGCGCCCACTGCGAGGTGTTGAACATGCCCAGCATGGGTTCACCCACCGCGCGGATCACGTCTTCATCGGCCGAAAACCCCGGGCCGAACAGCGTCATGCTCTTGGACAGCCCGGCGCCCACAAACTGCTTGATGAAGTTCACGCCCAGGCCACCCGGCAAGAAAATGTAGACCGCGTCAGCGCCCGAAGCGCGCATTTTGGAGAGTTCCGAGCCGTAGTCCAGTTGGTTCAGGGGAGTGTAGGCCTCGGACGCAATTTCACCCTTGAAGTAGCGCTTGAAGCCAGCCAGCGCATCTTTGCCGGCGGGGTAGTTGGGTGCCAGCAAGGCGACTTTTTTGAAGCCCTTGTCCTGCACTGTCTTGCCCACCGCCTCGTGCAGGTTGTCGTTCTGCCAGGCCACGTTAAAAAAGTAGGGGTTGCATTGCGCACCCGCCAGCTGCGACGGGCCGGCATTGGCGCTGATGTAGAAGGTTTTGGAATCAAAAATCGGCTTACCAACTGCCAGCATCACGTTGGAAAAAACCACACCGGTCATGAAGTCAACCTTGTCGCGCTTGATCAGACGGTCGGCGGTTTGTTTGGCGGCGTCCGGGCTGGCCTGGTCGTCGGCCACGATCACCTCGGCGGGCAGCCCACCGAGCTTGCCGCCAGTTTGCTTGAGCGCCAGGTTGAAGCCATCGCGAATGTCAACACCCAGGCCCGCACCGGGGCCAGACAGGGTACTGAGCATGCCGACCTTGACCGTGCCAGCGGCCAGTGCGGATGCGGTCAACGCAGAAAATGCGGCAGCCGTGGCCACGGTGAGGCGAAGGGCTTCGAGAGCAGATGTTTTCATCAGAATGTCCTGTCAGGGGTTGAGGATGCGGTGCGTCAAACGTTTATTCAGGCGCCGATTGTCGCGGAGCCAAAGCGCTATTTGGCCAGCGCCTTCAACGCCAGTTTGATGCCGTCGCTCACGCCCACGTCGTTGGGCAGCGCCTTCAGGGCGGCGGCGGCCTCCTTGTCGCTGTAGCCCAGCGCCAGCAAGGCTTGCAAAATATCGGCCTGCGCATCGGTGGCGATGCTGGTGGGCATGCCAATGTCTGGCCCAAGCTTGCCTTTGAGCTCCAGCAACAGGCGCTCGGCAGTTTTTTTGCCAATGCCAGGCACCTTGATCAGCCGGCCGCCCTCTTGCAGCGTGATCGCCTGCGACAGCTCTGCCACGCTCATGCCTGACAGCACCGACAGCGCGGTGCGGGGCCCGACACCCGAGATTTTGATGAGCTCACGAAACGCCTCGCGCTCGGCCGTGGTGGCAAAGCCGTACAGAATTTGCGCGTCTTCACGCACCACAAAATGCGTCAGCAGGCTCACTTTGGAGCCCAGTTCTGGCAGGTTGTAAAACGTGCTCATGGGCACAAACACCTCGTAGCCCACACCGTGGCAATCCAGTATGACCTGTGGCGGGTTTTTGGTGTCGAGCGTGCCAGTTAATTTGCCAATCATTTATTGCCTATCATGGGTGACTTCATCAGGAATTATCAACGTGATCCTTCGACACATTTTCTCTCCACCCAACAACACCCGCTTGGGCCACCTGTGCGGCCCGATGGACGCGCATTTGCGCACCATCGAGACCGCCTTGCAGGTCAAAATAGCCCACCGGCACGAGCAGTTCAAGGTGGATGGCCTCAAAGCGGACGCCAAACGCGGCATGGAAATGGTCCAGGCCTTGTACGAAATGGCGGCGCGCCCGATAGAGCCGCGCACCGTGCAACTGATGCTCTCGGGCGACGGTGATGTGAACGGCGCCGAGGGCCCATCGCTGAAAACCAAGCGCGCTGACCTGAAACCACGCTCGATCAACCAGGCCAACTACCTGGACCACATCGCCAGCCACGACATCACCTTTGGCATTGGCCCGGCCGGCACCGGCAAAACCTATCTGGCGGTGGCGATGGCCGTGGACGCCCTGCAGCGCAGCGCCGTGCAGCGCATTGTGCTGACCCGCCCGGCGGTGGAGGCTGGTGAACGCCTGGGCTACCTGCCCGGTGACCTGGCGCAAAAAATTGACCCCTACCTGCGCCCGCTGTACGACGCGCTGTATGACCTGATGGGCTTTGAGGCGGTACAAAAAGCCTTTGAGCGCCAGACCATCGAGATTGCCCCGCTGGCCTTCATGCGCGGGCGCACGCTCAACACCGCGTTTGTCATTCTGGACGAGGCGCAAAACACCACGCCCGAGCAAATGAAGATGTTTTTGACCCGCATTGGCTTCGGCTCTAAAGCCGTGATCACCGGTGACGTCAGCCAGATCGACCTGCCTGCGACCCAACTGAGCGGCCTGATCGATGCCGAGCGCGTGCTCAGAGGTGTCGAAGGCATTGCCATGTGCCGCCTGACCAGTGCCGATGTGGTGCGCCACCCGCTGGTGGCGCGCATTGTGGACGCCTATGACGCGCCGGGGCGCTACAACCCGCACCCGCGTGATGATGCGCAGCCCGTACCCGTACCCGTTCGCAACCGCACCCGCAAAACCGCGCCTTGAGTTCGTTGTCAGGCCCGGTTTCACCTGCATTAATTACTATTTAATGTATAGCTGCCTGCCCTTTAAATATAAGGGCTATAGGCATAAAAGACTAAGTTTTTCATGAATGATCTGACCCTCTCCCTGCAATTTGGCAAATTCGCTGATGCCCCGCTGCACCGTGCCGCCCTGCCCCGCCACAAGGTTGCGCGCTGGCTGCGGGCCGCGCTGCAAGATGACGCCGAGCTCACGGTGCGCATCGTCGATGCCATTGAGGGCCAGGCGCTCAACCGTGACTACCGCCAAAAAGACTACGCCACCAACGTGCTGACCTTTGACTACACCCAGGAACCCGTCGTGACTGCCGACCTGGTGCTGTGTGCACCCGTGGTGGCACAAGAGGCCAAAGAACAGGGCAAAACCCTGGAAGCGCACTACGCCCACCTGTTGGTGCACGGCGCCTTACACGCGCAGGGCTGGGACCACGACGACGACGAAGACGCGCAGGTGATGGAACTGCGTGAGAGCGAGATCATGGCGCGCCTGGGGTTTGACAACCCTTACTGACACTCAGTCAACCAGCCAGCAGCAGGACAGCGGCGGTATGGTGACCGCATCGTTCTCCACCGTGATGCGCTCACCTGAGCAGAGCTCGCGCATGGCCTCCTGCTGAAACAAGCCGAAGGGGCGCAACGCACCAAGCGGCAGCCGTTGGGAGCTGGTGTTGAAGTTGCTCACCACCAGCACCCGACTGCGCGCGTTGTGCAAGTCGGTGCGCAAAAACACCAGCAGGTTGGGGTTATCCACGCTCACCAATTGGCGGTTGTCGAAATCAGCAAAAGCGCTCAGTTCTTTGCGCATGGTGATCATTTTTTTTAAAGCGCTGAAGATGCGCTGCTCCACTGAGCCGCTCTGATGACGCAGCGCCGCCTTCTGCCAGTCGAAATAAGAGCGATTGACCCAGCGGTTGTCATCGCACTCTGTGGGGTCGGCCAAATAGGCCAGGCTGTTGAGCGTGCCAATGGCATCGCCGTAATAAAACAGCGGAATGCCACCAAAGGACAAGATCAGGCTGTGCAACATCACAATAGTTTTGATGGCAGCGTCGATGGCTGCAGGGTCCGCACTGGCCAGCGCCGTCTCCAGCCCGGCCAGCGAGGCCAGTGAGCCCGAGATGCGCGCGTCGCCGGATTTCGGGTTCACGCCAAACGGCAGCCCCCGGGCGGCTGAACCGGGGAATCGCCCGGTAAAGTAGTCCAGCAGAAAGCGCCGGTGCTGCACCGGGTCATAGCCCGCGCGCAACACATCGTTGTCATCAAACCCCAGGCCAATGTCGTCGTGGCAGCGCACATAGTTGAGCCAGGTGGCCCGCTCCAGCTTGACGGGCAAGTGTTGGATGCCCTGGTTGAGCAGCACGGCATTTTTTGTGGCCACGCCGTCCCACAGCAAGGACATGAGCGTGGCGTTGTAGGCAATCTCGCACTCCTTGGCATTGATGGCGTCTTCACCAAAATACTTGGCTACCTCGCTGGGCGCCACGATGGCCTCGGCAATGAACAGCACGCCCGGCGCAGTCACCTGGCAGCAGTCTTTCATCAGCTGCAACAGCAAATGCGCCTCACGCTCGTTCTGGCAGGTGCTGCCAATTTTTTTCCACAGGAACGCCACGGCGTCCAGCCGCAAGATGTCGGCCCCCTTGTTGGCCCAGAACAGAATGATGTCAATCATCTCGATCAACACCGCCGGGTTGCGGTAGTTCAGGTCCCACTGATAGTGGTTGAAGACCGTCATGACCCACTTGCCCATGGCCTCGTCCCAGGTGAAGTTGCCAGGCGCCGTGGCCGGAAAGACCTCGGGCATGGTTTCTTCAAAGGTGTCAGGCATCGCGCGGTCGTCAAACACGTAGTAGTAGTCCTGAAATTTTTTCTCACCCTGGCGTGCCTTCTTCGCCCATTCATGCTCGCTGGAGGTGTGGTTGACCACCACGTCCAGCACCAGCAACATGTCGCGCTTCTTTAACGTGGCGGCCAACGCCTCGACATCTTCCGTGCTGCCGTAGCGGGTGTCTACCTTGAAGAAATCCCGCACCGCGTAACCGCCATCTGCCTGCTCCGGCGGGCAATCCAGAATGGGCATGATGTGCACCATGTTGATGCCCAGGTCCTGCAGGTAAGGCAGTTTGGTGCGCAGGCCTTTCAGGTTGTCGGCGAAACGGTCGCAGTACAACGCCATACCCACCCACTTCTGGCTCAAAAACCAGTTGTAGTCGCGCTCCCGGGCCAAATCTGACTTGCGCAGATGCGGGCTGCGCTCCATGTAGCGCACCGCCAGCGTTTCCACCAGGCTGACCACGTGTGCCTTGAAGTCGGGGCGGTCACCGTAGAGCAGGTGAAACAGGGAATGGATGGCGTAAAAATTGGCCCCCAGGCGGGTGTAAAAGTGGCGCAGCCGATGGTTGCCGATTTCGGGCTTGAGCTCCATCAGAATCTCGTTCAACATCGCGTGGGACGCTTGTTCGTACATCAAATATCTCCAAAAGCTTTCAGTTCCTGAGCGCCCAGCCACGCATCCAGCGCTGGGTGGTAATGGGCCACCCCCTCCAGAATGCCCGCGCTGTAATTGCCGTTCATGCCCAGGTAGCCGCCCTTTGCTTGATACAGATTGGCGGTGTTGGCTGAATTGGCGGCGGCCACCTGGCTTTTTACCTGCGGGTCGGCATTGGCCACCAACACGGCAGGAATGCCGCTGAGCAGCACATCCAGGTCGTTGCCGCTGTCGCCTGCAAACAGGGTGTGGTCATCCTGGAATCCTTGCTGCGCCATTAGGAAACGAATGGCGTGCAGCTTGTTGGCGCTGGCGGGCAACACATCGAGCAAACCCATGTGGGCGGGTTCATCCACGCTCCAGATCAGGTTGGCCTTGATGTCGGCGTCTTTCAGGCGGGCATGCACTGCGCGGATCAGGCTTGGTGCATCTTCCGCCAGCGCCACGTGGTAGCTGAGCTTGTGGCGGTTCTGCCTTTCCCGGGGTTGCAAGTGCAAGGCAGGCAAATCGGCCAGCAAGCGGCACAGGTCGTCATGTGCCAGCCCTTGCCAGTCGGGCGCAATCTGCGTGCACCAGGCCTCGTTGGGCTGCCAGCCCGAGGGCATGACCTGGTAGATCGTCGACCCCACATCGGCAATCACAAAATCAGGTGTGGGCAGGTCGAACTGGGCAATGGCCTGTTCAATCAGCGCCCGGTGCCTGCCACTGACGTAGGCCAGCGTCACGTCCTCGCGGCTAACCAGTTGTCTGAACAGTGACAGCGCTCCCTTTGACTCGGCTTGAGCGCCATTGGCGATGAGGGTGCGGTCCAAGTCCGTGCAAAGCAGCAAGCGCTTCATGCGGCTGTTGCGGTACGGTCGTCCGCAAAAAAGTTGTAGTGCGTCATGGCCTCCAGAATGCCTGCGGCGTGGGGCTGTTTTGAAAAATAAATTTTGTCAATGTTTGCCAGGTCAGACAGCTCGGCCAGGTGGCGGTTGTCCACCACCACGCCCAGCGTGTTGCCGCGCAACATGTCGGCATCGGCACCGGTGACACCGGCCACCAGTGTTTTTTCCAGCGGAAACCCAAATTGATCAGCGCACCAGCGCAGCGCAAGCCCCTTGGAGGCGCGCATCGGGAGCACGTCAAGGTACTGGCCAAACGAGAAAATCACGTTCACCGCCTGTTCACTGCGCAACAGCAGTTGCCGAATCTCGTTGGCGTTGGTCAGCGCTGGGTCCATGAAGTAACTCAGCTTGAACGCGCCCTGGTTGCTTTTGGCCTGCAGGGTCAGCCCCGGCAGGTCTTTGAGAATGTCGCGCACCGCCTGCCGGTTCCACAGGTGGTCGATGTGGCGCGTCCACACCACGTCTTCGGTCAGGTTGGGGGCGTAATGGATTTGGGTGCCCTGCCCGGTGATCAACACGTCGGGTTGGGGAATGTGATGCCGCTTCAATGTCGTCAGCGCGTCGTCCAGGCTGCGGCCGGTCGCAATGCCAAAAATGATGGCTTTGCGGTGCGCGTGCATGGTCTGCAAAAACGGTGCCAGTGACGCTGCGTCACCCACCAGGTTCAGGTCCAGGCTGGTGAAGATGGCCTGGTCACGGAACGTGCCTGGGCGCCGCCGCAAATTCATGCGGGCGATAGGTTCGGTTTTTTCTACCAAGGGCCGAATCACCGACAGATAGCGCTCGACGTGTGCCGACCAGGAATAAAACCGGCGTACACCTGCCACACCATGGCTGGCCAAACGCCGCCAGGCCGGCTTGTCAGCCAGCGTCTGCAGCAGCGTGGCGGCCATGGCGGCTTTGTCCAGCGGGTTGATCAGATGGCCGTTCTGGCAGTTGCGAATGATGTCGGTGGGGCCACCGTCCTCGGTGGCGACAATCGGCAGACCGCAGGCCGCCGCCTCGATCAGCGTCAGGCCAAAAGGCTCGGTCAGCGCCGGGTTGACAAACACCCCATGCGACGCCGCTGCCAGGCGGTAAAACACCGCCACGTCTTCCTGCTTGTGGTGCTTTGGGTAAGCCACTTTGCCATACAGGTCGTACTTGTCGATGGCCAGCAGAATCTCAGTGAGCACCGTTTTGGAAACCTGCTCCATCTCCTGAATGTCATCACGATTGCCCGCCACAATGACCAGGTTGGCAGCTTCCTGCAAGGCCGGGCATTGCCCATAGGCTTCAATCAGGGCCACCAGGTTTTTTTTCGGGTCTGGGCGCGACAGGGCCAGAATCATCGGCTTGTTGGGCTGGCTCAAATAGCGCTTGAGCCCGATCGCGGTCGGGCTCTTTTTTTCATCGCCCACCGGCGGAAAAAACTGCGCCAGGTCGGTGCCCGGGGGCACCACCCGCATGCGATCTGGCTGGTAAAAGTCGTACAGGCCGTACTGCTGCTCAATCTCTTGCTGGGTGCTGGTGATGACACGCTCGGCGCTGCCCAGCGTGGTTTCTTCGGCCTCAATGCGGCGCGAGATGTGGTAGGTTGACTCGATCTCGCTGCGTTTGATGCCGCTGGCCAGCAGCTGCTGGCGTTTGTTGCGGCCCAGGGAGTGCCCGGTATGCACCAAGGGAATGCCCAGTTGGTGCGCCAAGCGCGAGCCCACGTAACCGGCATCGGCGTAATGGCTATGAATGACATCAGGCATGCGCGGCTGACTCTTCAGGTAGGCCAGCACGTTGTCTGAAAAATTTTCCAGCGCGTCCCACAACATTTCTTTGCGCAGGTATTTTTCTTCGCCACATTCAATGCGCATGATGCTGGCCTTGTCCGAGAGTGGCTCAAGCACTTGGGCGTAATCGGCGCTGACCTGGGGGTCGACCACGCGCCGGGTCAGCAGCACCACTTTTTCAACATCGGCGCGCTCGCCCAAAGCGCGCGCCAACTCCACCACATACTTGGTTTGCCCACCGGTGTCGGCATCGCGCCCCAGCTCCAGGTCATGCCCACGAATCAGGCCGTGCACACTGATCAGAACGATGTACAAAGGTTTTTTAGCGAGAACTGCTTGCTTTTTCATAAGTCCTTCCTTTTGTGACTGGACGTGCTTTTCTTTGGGCTGGCCATGCTCACGATCAGCAGTCATCGTAGCGATGGCGCACCTGCACACCCTATTTTCGCCTCGGATGCCCCCACAAAAGCGGCCAACTGCAGCCAGAGCCCGGCACAACCCAGCCATGGGACAATTCACCCATGTACTTATTATTTGAAGAAACCGGCAAGTTCCTGGCCGGGCGCATGCTCTCTGAGGCCGACACGTCGGCCCAGGTCGAATTGGATTCGGGCAAGCGCGTCAAGGTCAAAGCGGCCAATATCCTGCTCAAGTTTGACAAGCCGGAACCGGCACACCTGATGGCGGCAGCCCAGGCCGTGGCTGCAGGCGTAGAGCTTGAGCTGGCATGGGAATTTGCCACCGAAGAAGATTTCGGTTTTGCCGATCTGGCGCGAGACTATTTCTCGGCCCAGGCCACGCTACCGGAGCAGGCCGGCATGCTCATAGCCCTGTATGACGCGCCGCATTACTTTCGCCGTGCCGGCAAAGGGCGCTTTCGCAAAGCCAGCGCCGACATCCTGGCGCAAGCATTGGCCGCCATTGAGAAAAAGAAGCAGGTTGTGCTGCAGATTGAAGCCTGGGTGAAAGACTTGAGCGAAGGCACCTGCCCGCAGGCGATTCGTGACCAGCTTTACAAGATTCTCTTCAAGCCCGACAAAAATGCACCTGAATACAAGGCGGTGGTGGAGGCCTCGCGCGCGACCCATCTGGGGCCGCTGGACCTGCTGATCAAGGCTGGTGCCATTGATTCGCCCTACCAGTTTCACTGGAAGCGCTTCCTTCTGGAAAACTTTCCCAAGGGCACCGGCTTTCCCAAGCTTGATGCCCCGCTTATCCATGACGAGTTGCCGCTCTCAAACGCCCGCGCGTTCTCGATTGACGACTCGGCCACCACCGAGATTGACGATGCGCTCTCAGTGCAGGGCCTGGGCAGCGGCACCGTGGTGGTGGGCATTCACATTGCCGCCCCGGCACTGGCCATTGCCACCGGCAGCCCGATTGACGCCGTGGGCCGTGCGCGCTTGTCCACCGTGTACATGCCCGGCTACAAGCTCACCATGCTGCCCGACGAGGTGGTGCAAAACTACACCCTGATGGAAGGGCGCGACTGCCCGGCGGTGTCTTTGTATGTGACGCTGGACGAAGCCACGCTGGCCATCAAGGCGTCAGAGACCAAGCTGGAGCGGGTGCACATTGGTGCCAATTTGCGCCACGACCAGCTTGATGCCGTGGTCACCCTGGATTGGTTGCAAGACCCAAGTTTTGAGCATGATATTGACCCCAAGCCCTTACAAAATAAGCGCGAGCAGCTCTCATTTTTATACCGCCTGGCGCAAGACCTCAAAGCCAAACGCGAGGTGGTGCGCGGCAAGCCCGAGAACTTCAACCGGCCCGATTACAACTTCAGGCTGGTCGGCAACGAAGGCCGTGAGCCCGACGGCACCGAGCAAGTGCAGATCAGCGTGCGCCAGCGCGGCGCGCCACTCGACCTGATCGTGTCTGAGGCCATGATTCTGGCCAACAGCACCTGGGGCAGCTGGATGGCCGAGCTGGGTGTGCCCGGCATTTACCGCAGCCAGGCCTCGATGTTGCCGGGCGTGAAAGTGCGCATGGGCACCAAGGCGCTGCCGCACGCCGGCATTGGCGTCAAAAGTTACGCCTGGAGCAGTTCACCGCTGCGCCGCTATGTGGACCTGGTGAACCAGTGGCAAATCATTGCCTGTGCGCGCCATGGCAAAACAGCGGCCCTGGCGGCACCGTTCAAGCCCAAAGACGCCGAATTATTCTCTGTGATCTCCAGTTTTGACGCCGCCTACTTTGCCTACAACGGCTACCAGAACGCCATAGAGCGCTTCTGGACGCTCAAGTATGTGCAGCAAAACGCCATCACCGAGATCGAGGCCAGCCTGTTCAAAGACAACCTGGTGCGCGCCGACCACCTGCCGCTGGTGCTGCCCGTGATGGGCGCACAAGGCTTGCCACGTGGCGCACGGGTGCGGGTTAAATTGGGTGACATTGACCTGGTGTCGCTCGACATTCATGGCACTGTGCTGGAGCGGCTTGATACCGCGCCAGAGGCGCCCGACACCGAAGACGACATGGATGACGACACCGTGGCCGGCCCAATTGCGATTGCAATGGACATGAACGAGGCCGATACCGCCAATAGCCCTGCCGCCCAAGAGGCACCCGCCACACCGTGAACCTGCGGACTTTCAGCACCCTCCAGATCACCTTGGGCGTGTCCATTGCGGTGCACGCGGCGCTGCTGACGGTGCGCTTTGTGGACCCCGAGGCCTTCAACCGGGTGTTTCAGGACACCCCGTTGGAAGTGATTCTGGTCAATGCCAAAACCAACGAGGCGCCTGCAAAAGCGCAGGCCATTGCCCAGGCCAACATGGCCGGCGGCGGCGAAGCCGAGCGCGGCCGCGCCACCAGCCCGCTGCCGCCGGCGCCAGTGAGCATGGTGGGTGAAGACACGGCGCAAGATCAGGAACGCCAGTTGCGCGACATGCAAGAGCAGCAAGCGCTGATTCTTGCCCAGGTCAAGGACATGCTTTCTCGCTTGCCACCCACCGATCCACAGCTTGCCAATGCGACACCTGAGCAGACAGAGCGCGAGCAGAAGCGGCGCCAGCTGATCAAGCTGTTGGCGGAAATTGAGCGGCGCATCAACACGGAAAACGCCCGGCCGAAAAAACGCTATGTGAGCCCGGCCACGCGGGAAGCCGCCTACGCGGTGTACTACGACCGCCTGCGCCGCGCCATTGAAGACAAAGGCACTGAAAACTTTCCCCGCCAAGGCGGCATAAAACTGTATGGCGAGCTCACCATGATCGTCAACATCAACCATGACGGGCGCGTGCTTTCCACCGAAGTGGTGCAAGGCTCGGGCAACGCCGCACTCGACCGCCGCGCTCAGGGCATTGCCAGCAGCGCCGGGCCGTTCGGCAAGTTCGACGCAGCCATGCGCCGCCAGGCCGACCAGATTGCCGTGGTGTCGCGCTTCAAGTTCACACGAGACGACACGCTTGAGACAAAGCTGAGCAACAACTAATCGCACTCGCCCACCATGACCCTTGACCACTACTGCGTGATGGGCAACCCCATCAGCCACAGCCGCTCGCCCTGGATCCACAGCCGCTTTGCCGAACTCACTGGCCAGGCCATGGTCTACGACAAGCGCGAGATCCCGCTGGACCACTTTGACCGCAGCGTGCAGGCCTTCATTGCCGAGGGCGGACGCGGCTGCAACATCACCGTGCCGTTCAAGTTTGAAGCCGCAGCGCTGGCCACCCACACCAGCGAACGCGCCCGGCTGGCCCAGGCCTGCAATGTGCTGACCTTCAAAAACGGGCAGATTCTGGCCGACAACACCGATGGCATTGGCCTGGTCAATGACATCGAGCGCAACGCTGGCCTGCCCCTCAAGGGCCTGCGCCTGCTGCTGATGGGTGCAGGTGGCGCGGCGGCTGGCGTGCTGGGCCCGCTGCTCCATGCGCAGCCCGCCCACATCAGCGTCGCCAACCGCACGCTGAGCAAAGCCACCGAACTGGTGACCTGCCATCAGGCCCTGGCATTGCTACAAAATACAGAGCTATTAGCGCATGATTTGAAAGGGCTAGAGGGTAATTTTGATGTCGTCATTAACGCCACCGCCAGCAGCCTGGGTGGCCACGGCGTGCCCGCGAGCGCTGACGTGCTCATGCCCGGCGCATTGGCCTACGACATGATGTACGGCCCCGGTGCCCAAGGTTTCATGGACTGGGCGCGCGCCCACGGTGCCGCGGCACGTGACGGCCTGGGCATGCTGGTGGAACAGGCCGCTGAAGCCTTTTTAATCTGGCGCGGCGTGCGCCCGCCCTCTGCCCAGGTGCTGGCCGAATTGCGCAAGGTCCTGGGTTAACGCCATGAAACCCGCATTGCGCTGGTTTGGTTTGGTGGCTCTGGGGCTGCTGCTGCTTCAGCTGTTTTTTGTGGTCCGCATTGCCGCCATGCTGGTGATTGACCCGCAATCCACTGCCTTTGAGCGCTCTGAAGCCTGGCGCGTGGTCACCGAAAAAGGTGAGCTGCGCTGGCGCCAGCAGTGGACGCCTTACGACAAGATTTCCAACAACCTCAAACGTGCCGTGATTGCCAGCGAAGACGACGGCTTTGCCAACCACGACGGCGTGGACTGGACCGCCATTGAAAAAGCCTGGCAAAAAAATGCCAAGGCTGATGAGCAGGCCGCCAAGGCGCAGGCCAGGGCTGAAGCCGCGGCACAAGCCCAGCAAGCCCGAGAGGACAGAAGAAACGCCACCCGAAAAGCCCCCGCCACACCGCCCAAGCCACCGCCCGTGGTGGTGGCCAAACCGGTCAAACCACCTAAGGTGATCGGCGGCTCCACCATCACCCAGCAACTCGCCAAAAACCTGTTTTTATCTGGCGAGCGCACGCTGCTGCGCAAGGGACAGGAATTTGTGCTGACGCTGCTGCTGGAGGCCATTCTGGACAAGCAGCGTATTTTTGAGATTTACCTCAACAGCGTGGAATGGGGCGAAGGCGTGTTTGGTGCCGAGGCTGCCGCGCAGCACTACTTTCGCAAGCCTGCGGCGCAACTCAACACCTACGAAGCGGCCCGGCTGGCGGTGATGCTGCCACGGCCCAAGTATTTTGAAAAACTGCCCAATTCAAGCTATGTCGCCGGCCGGGCTGCCCTGATTGCGCGCCGCCTGGAAGGCGCTGAGCTGCCATGACCGACGCGGCACGCGCCCCGCTCAGTCGGCGCGCGCGCCTGAAGGCTTGGGCGTCACCGGTTGCCGCGCAAGTGGTCGGCCTGTTTCTGCTCGGGCTGATCCGCGTGCTGACCGGCTCCCAGGCCCGCTGGTGGGGCTGCCCACCCAAGGCCGAGCAACGCATTTACTTTGCCAACCACCAAAGCCATGCCGACCTGGTGATGATCTGGGCGGCCCTGCCCCGGGAACTGCGCCATGGCACCCGCGCCGTGGCGGCGCGCGACTACTGGACCAAAACGCCGTTCAAGGCGTGGATCACCTCTGCCGTGTTCAACGTGATTTATGTCTCGCGCTCCCGCCTGGCAGATGAAGACCCGCTGGAGCCTTTGATTGACGCCCTGAACGCTGGTGACTCACTGATCTTGTTTCCCGAAGGCACACGCGGCCATGCCGATGAGCCGCAAGCCTTCAAGGCCGGGCTGTACAACCTGGCGCTCAAGTTTCCCCAGATCGAGCTCATTCCGGTCTGGATTGCCAACGTGCAGCGTGTCATGCCCAAGGGCGAAGTGGTGCCGGTACCGGTGCTGTGCTCGGTGACGTTTGGCGCCCCCATGACGCGGCAACACGACGAAGAGCGCCAGGCGTTTTTGCAACGGGCCCGCAACGCCGTGATGGCCTTGCGCGACATTTAGGCAACGATGTACCTAACGCTCAAGAACCTCACCGCCACCCAGCAAGTGGGCGCCCTGTTTGTGCTGGTGTTTGGTTTGCTCACAGTCGCCGGGCTGGTGCTCTTCATGCTGTCCATGCGCGAGCCTGAGGACGGGCAAATGGCGCAAACGCACCGCGATGACATCCGCAACTTGAACCAGTTGCTCAAAACCAGCTGGGTGCTGATTTTTGTCTTCTGGGTGGCCTGGATGGCCGGTGATGTGGCGCGGCTGGTGCTGTTTGGGGTGGGTTCATTTTTTGCGTTGCGCGAGTTTTTGACGCTGTCACCGACCCGCCAGGGCGACCACCGCAGCCTGGTGCTGGCGTTTTTTGGGGTGCTGCCGTTTCAGTATTTTCTGGTGGGCACCGAACACTTCGAACTGTTCACCGTGTTCATCCCGGTCTACGTGTTTCTGGCGCTTCCGGTGGCCAGCGCTTTGGCCAATGACCCGCAGCGTTTTCTGGAACGCAATGCCAAGCTGCAGTGGGGCATCATGGTGTGCATCTACGGCATGAGCCATGTGCCCGCGCTGCTGCTGTTGAACTTTCCCAACTACGACAATAAAAACGCGTTTTTGGTCTTCTTTCTGGTGCTGGTGGTGCAAACCTGCATGGTCACCCAACATCTGGTGGCGCGCAAGAAACCGTGGACGCCAGCGGCACCGCAGATCAGCCAGAGTTTCACTTGGCGCAGTTGGGGCTGGGGCATGGCCGCAGGCAGCTTGCTGGGCGCGCTGCTGGCGGGCATCACGCCGTTTGTGCCGGGGCAGGCGTTTGCCATGGCGTTCATCGCCTGCGCTGCTGGCTCACTTGGGCACCTGGTGATGAAAGCTCTGAAGCGCGACCGCGGCATCCCCATCTGGCAAGGTGGGGGCAAAGCGGTGACGGGCGCTGGCGGCATGCTCGACCGCATTGACTCGCTGTGTTTTGCCGCCCCTGTGTTCTTTCACTCGGTTAGATGGTATTTTGGCCTCTAGCCCATATATATCAAGCACTTGTAGCTATTTAATGCATAGCATCTTAACCCTCGTTGACGCATGAGAATTCTCGGCATAGACCCCGGCTTGCGCACCACCGGCTTTGGCGTGGTAGACGTGCACGGCTCGGCGCTTACCTATGTGGCCAGCGGCACCATCAGCACCACCCACATTGAAAAAGACCAGTTGCCGGCACGCCTGAAGGTGCTGTTTGACGGCATCCGCGAGGTAGTGGCGCGCTACGAGCCCGACTGCGCGTCAGTCGAGATTGTGTTTGTCAACGTCAACCCGCAATCCACCCTGCTACTGGGTCAGGCGCGCGGCGCGGCCATCACGGCGCTCGTCGCAAGCAGCCTGCCGGTGGCCGAATACACCGCGCTGCAAATGAAACAGGCGGTGGTGGGGTATGGCCGCGCCGACAAAACCCAAATTCAGGAGATGGTGCGCCGCCTGCTGGCCTTGCCCAGCTTGCCCGGGCCGGATGCGGCCGATGCGCTGGGCCTGGCCATCACCCACGCCCACGCGGCCAATTCGATCGCCCGGCTGGCGCAGGCCAAGGGCCTTGGCGGCGCGCAAAACCAGACGCAAAAAGCCGCTTATAAGGCGGGGCGCAGCCGGTAAGCGTCCACGCCGGGTGAGCGAGTTAGCCTTAAACCACCCGCTCCAGAATCAGGATCGCAAAGAAGCCAAACGCCGACAGTAAGGCCCACTTCAGCACGACCCAACCATAGTGTTTAAAGCGAGGGTCACCCGTGCCCGCGTAAAACGCAAACGACACCAGCGCCGCCAACAGCATCAACAAAACCAGCCAGCGAAACAGCAGCATGGTCTTCCCCTTACCAGGCGTGCGCCATTTGGGCAAAGCCCTTGGGGGCCTTCTTTTCATCGTCAAACGTGACCACATCCCAGGCGTCGGGGTGGTTCAGCAACTCACGCAGCAGCAGGTTGTTGAGGGCGTGGCCGGAGCGAAACGCACTGTAGCTGGCCAGCAGCGGTTTGCCCACCAGATACAGGTCACCCATGGCGTCCAGAATCTTGTGTTTGACGAACTCGTCGTCATACCGCAAGCCACCGGCGTTGAGCACCTTGTAGTCGTCCATCACGATGGCGTTGTCCAAGCCGCCACCGAGTGCCAGGCCGTTGGCACGCATCATCTCCACGTCTTTGGTAAAACCAAAGGTGCGGGCGCGTGCGATGTCTTTGGAATACGAATCCACGCTCATGTCAAACAGCACGCGCTGGCCGGTGGAGTCCACCGCCGGGTGGCTGAAGTCGATCTCAAAACTCAGCCGGTAGCCGTGGTAGGGCTCCAGCCGCGCCCATTTTTCAGTGTCGCCCTGGCCCTGGCGCACTTCCACGGGTTTGAGCAAGCGGATGAAGCGGCGCGGGGCCTCTTGAAACACGATGCCCGCGCTTTGCAGCAGGAACACGAAGGATGAGGCCGAGCCGTCCAGAATCGGCACCTCTTCGGCGGTGATGTCGACATACAGGTTGTCCACCCCCAGGCCGGCGCAGGCCGACATCAGGTGCTCCACCGTGTGCACCTTGGCGTTACCGCTGGAAATGGTGGAAGCCATGCGGGTGTCGGTCACGGCCAGCGTGGACACCGGGATGTCCACCGGCTCGGGCAGGTCCACGCGGCGAAACACAATGCCGGTGTCGGGCTGCGCCGGGCGCAAGGTGATTTCAACCCGCTGGCCGCTGTGCAGGCCCACGCCAACTGCACGGGTCAAGGTTTTGAGAGTTCGTTGTTTAAGCACGGGGGCGATTTTACTTTTTCCAGCTTCGACCACCCTTGCATCCATTAAAGC
>JBBQZG010000026.1:0-28902 GCA_038207945.1 Burkholderiales bacterium | reverse complement strand
TTACCGCGACGACCACGGAAACCTTTTGCAAGGGCTAAAACTTTTTTGTGGCGGGCGCGAGCCGTTACACCACGTTTGACGCGAGGCATGTGAGTACTCCTTGTTCGTCGTTAATTAAATACCACGGCCTGGAAGCATCTGTGCCATGTGACCCATATTGGTCTCATGAACAGCAGTTGATCCACGCAATTGGCGTTTATTTTTAGTGGTCTTCTTGGTCAGAATGTGACGTTTGAAGGCTTGGCCGCGTTTAACGGTACCACCTGGACGGACGCGGAAGCGTTTCTTCGCCGCGCTCTTGGTCTTCATTTTGGGCATTTACATGCTCCTTTTTACATTGTGCTCGTGAGGCGTCTGCAATCAATTTGCAGCCTTGATGGCCCCGAGCCACTTTTTATGGCGAGTAAGACTACACCACTTTTTGCGGCGAGGAAAAACCTCACCACTTTTCAGGAGCAAGGCCCATCAGGACATTGCACCAAAATCGAACCGATCAATTGCTTTCGCAGCCAATCAGCACAACTTTTTTTTGATCAACCCTACCGGGGTTGACCTGAATCCATCAGGCTGTCGTGCCTTCAGCCACTACCACCTTCGCCACCGGCTGCTTTTTGCGACCAGGCGCAATCATCATGATCATTTGCCGGCCTTCGAGCTTGGGAAACTGCTCGACCAAAATCAAATCACCCAATTCGTCGCGGATGCGGTTAAGCAGAGCCATACCTAAATCCTGGTGGGTGATCTCGCGACCGCGAAACCGCAGCGTGATCTTGCACTTGTCACCTTCAGCCAAAAAGCGCTTGATGTTGCGCATCTTAATGTTGTAGTCGCCATCATCGGTACCCGGGCGGAACTTGATCTCTTTGATTTCGATCACTGTCTGCTTGGCCTTGGCCTCAGCAGCCTTTTTCTGTTCCTGGTACTTGAACTTGCCGTAATCCATCAAACGACACACAGGAGGCGTTGCCGTTGCGGCAATTTCCACCAAATCAACATCTAACTCACCCGCCATTCGGAGCGCTTCAGTCAGGCTGACAACACCCAGGGGTTCGTTTTCCACACCAGAGAGGCGAACCTCTGGCACCATGATTTCCCGATTTAATCGGTGTTTGCGTTCTTCGCGGTGACGGCGATCACGAAATTCGGTAGCGATGACTTAATCCTTCACAAAATTGCCACATCACATGTGGCTTTACTGCCGAGCAACGCACCTTGTAAGCAAGGTCAACCAATCAAATACTTGATTTACGGGAAACATCATTTGACAAGCTTTGCGCAAACTCATCAACAGACATCACCCCAAGGTCTTGACCGCCTCGGGCGCGCACTGCAACAGCACCAGATGCCATCTCTTTGTCGCCAATCACGATCAGATACGGCACTTTTTGCATTGAATGCTCGCGTATTTTATACGTGATTTTCTCATTACGAAGGTCTAGCTCTACCCTAAACCCTTGATTTTGCAGCGTTTTAGCGACATTGCGGGCATATTCTGCCTGCGCGTCAGTGATGTTGAGCACCTTGACCTGCACTGGGGCCAGCCAAGTTGGCAGTGCCCCCGCAGTCTCTTCAATCAAAATTCCGATGAAGCGCTCCAGGCTACCCACAATGGCACGGTGCAACATCACCGGGCGATGGCGGGCGCTATCTTCTCCCACGTAATCGGCATCAAGCCGCTCGGGCATGGAAAAGTCGACCTGAATGGTGCCGCATTGCCAGTGCCGACCAATCGCGTCTTTCAGGGTGTATTCGACCTTCGGACCATAAAAAGCTCCTTCGCCAGGTGACAACTCAAACTCACAACCTGACGCGCGCAAACTTTCGATCAAGGCATGCTCTGCTTTGTCCCATATGTCGTCTGAGCCAATGCGTTGCTCCGGCCGCGTGGCAATTTTGTAAATGATGTTTTTGAATCCAAAATCGGCGTAAACCTTCTGTAGCAGCGTGGTGTAAGCCACACACTCCGCAAGAATTTGATCCTCGGTGCAAAAAATATGGCCGTCGTCCTGGGTGAAACCGCGCACACGCATGATGCCGTGCAAACCGCCAGTGGCTTCATTGCGATGACACTGGCCAAATTCTCCGTAGCGCAACGGCAAATCCCGGTAACTTTTCAAGCCTTGCTTGAAAATCAGAATATGACCGGGACAGTTCATTGGCTTGAGCGCGTAGTCACGCTTCTCAGACTCTGTGGTGAACATGTTGTCGCGGTATTTGTCCCAGTGGCCAGTTCGCTCCCACAAAGACTTGTCCAACAATTGCGGCGCCTTGACCTCCATGTAGCCGTTATCACGATAGACCTGGCGCATATATTGCTCGACCGCCTGCCAGATCGCCCAACCCTTGGGGTGCCAAAAAACCATGCCGGGTGCGTGATCATCAATATGAAACAGGTCAAGTTCACGACCCAACTTGCGGTGGTCACGCTTTTCAGCTTCCTCCAGCATGGTCAAATGCTGTTGCAAATCATCTTTGGTCGCCCAAGCCGTGCCGTAGATACGTTGCAACATTTCGTTGCGGTGGTCACCCCGCCAATAAGCCCCGGCGACTTTCATGAGCTTGAAGTGCTTGAGCTTGCCAGTGCTAGGCACATGCGGGCCGCGGCAAAGGTCTTCAAAGTTACCCTCGCGGTACAGGCTGACGTCTTCATTCGCCGGAATGCTGGCAATGATCTCTGCCTTGTAATGTTCGCCCAGACCCTTGAAATAGGTCACCGCCTCGTCGCGCGGCAACACGCGGCGCAACACCGGCTCGTCTTTGTTGGCCAACTCGATCATGCGTTTTTCAATCCGCGCCAAGTCGTCCATGGTGAAGGGGCGCTCGAACGAGAAGTCGTAAAAAAAGCCGTTTTCAATCACTGGGCCAATGGTCACCTGTGCGTTTGGAAACAACTCTTTGACCGCATAGGCCAGCAAATGCGCGGTGGAGTGGCGAATCACCTCCAGCCCATCGGCATCTTTGGCCGTGATGATCGACACCGGGGCATCGGCTTCGATCAAATGGCTGGTGTCGACCACCTTGCCCGCTACTTTGCCAGCCAAAGCGGCTTTAGCCAAGCCGGCACCGATGGACGCAGCCACCTCGGCCACCGTCACCGGCCCTGGGTAGTCACGTTGCGAGCCGTCGGGAAGAGTAATTTGAACCATGATGATCTGGGAAAGGGAGTAGGGAACAAAAAAACGCGGATCAGGCCGCGTTTTACTATAAAGTTTGAAGCTCTTGGTGCATAAGGCACGGGGGCTGCGGGTCTATTTCTTCAATAATCTTGCCGTCGGCAATCGCGGTGTCGTCACCTGCGTGCCTTTCTCGCTCTCGTCTGACTTTACCAACCTATTTTAACCGCACACTCTGCGCCATGAGAAAAGGCTGGCGCCTTGTTCAAGCTGCCAGCCTTTAGCCCCCTCGGGCGCCTCTACTTAGTGAAACTGCTCTTCTTCGGTAGAACCAGTCAATGCCGTCACGCTGGACTTGCCGCCCTGGATGACAGTCGTGACTTCGTCAAAGTAGCCGGTGCCAACTTCTTGCTGGTGTGACACAAAGCTGTAGCCACGCTCGCGGGCGGCGAACTCAGGCTCTTGCACCTTTTCAACATAAGCCGTCATGCCACGTGCCATGTAGTCTTGTGCCAGGTCGAACATGTGGAACCACATGTTGTGGATGCCAGCCAGGGTGATGAACTGGTATTTGTAACCCATGGCCCCGAGTTCCTTCTGGAACTTGGCGATGGTTGCATCGTCGAGGTTTTTCTTCCAGTTGAAAGATGGGCTGCAGTTGTAGGCCAGCAACTTGCCGGGATGCTTGGCGTGCACCGCATCAGCAAACTTCTTGGCAAATTCGAGGTCAGGCGTACCGGTTTCACACCAGACCAGATCAGCGTACTCGGCGTATGCCACAGCGCGGGAAATAGCTTGATCCAGACCCTTTTTGGTCTTGTAGAAGCCTTCAGCAGTGCGCTCACCGGTCAGGAAAGGCTTGTCGTTGGCATCGTAGTCGCTGGTCAACAGGTCAGCGGCTTCGGCATCGGTACGGGCGATCACCAAGGTGGGCACGCCGTACACGTCGGCAGCCATACGGGCAGCAATCAGCTTCTGGCAGGCTTCGGTGGTGGGCACCAGCACCTTGCCACCCATGTGACCGCACTTCTTGACAGATGCCAACTGGTCTTCAAAGTGAACACCACCAGCACCGGCGCGGATCATGGCCTTCATCAGTTCATACGCGTTCAACACGCCGCCAAATCCGGCTTCCGCATCGGCCACGATGGGTGCGTAGTAATCGATATAGCCAGCGTCGCCAGCTTCAATGCCTTTTGACCACTGGATTTCGTCCGCACGCGCGAACGAATTGTTGATGCGCTCCACCACCTTTGGCACCGAGTCCACGGGGTACAGCGACTGGTCAGGGTACATCGCAGAGTATTCGTTGTTGTCAGCAGCGACTTGCCAGCCAGACAAATAGATGGCTTTCACGCCAGCCTTGACTTGCTGCATGGCTTGGCCGCCGGTCAAGGCACCCAGGCAGTTGACGTAAGGGGTGGTGTTGACCAGATCCCAGAGCTTTTCAGCACCGCGGCGGGCCAGCGTGTGCTCAACCTGCAATGAACCACGCAAACGCACCACATCGGCAGCGGTGTAACCGCGCTTGATGCCTTTCCAGCGGGGGTTGGTGGCCCAGTCTTTTTCGAGGGCGGCAATTTGCTCTTCGCGGCTCGGTTGAGTCGGTTTTTGTGACATGAAAGCACTCCTAGGTTGGTTAAATCAATCGGCATCCATCGCAACTTGCCTTCGATGCCATGACCATGATTCTAAGTCTTATAGAAGACTTTAACTAATCTTATGTCTTATAGAAGACATTTTTTTATTCCAATGAAATCAGTGACTTAGCAGACAAATTTCTCAATGTAAAACACTATTTTTCAAATTCGCGGGAATTCAAAAAAATATTCTTGAGATTTCATCCACAATATGAAAAGTTATTTTTGCAATATGAAATCAATAGGTGTTTGCGTACCGCTCGAATTCCCAGGCACTGACAGATTGGCTGTAACTGTCCCACTCGCGGCGTTTGAGTGCCAAAAATTGCTGACAAAACGGCTCACCCAGCACGGTCATCAAGGTCTCGTCAGAGGCCAGCGCGTCAAGCGCCTGGCCCAAGTCACGTGGCAGACGTGCGGGCATCGCCAAACCCTGCACCAGACGCACATAGAGATCTTCGGCACAGGGTGCGGGAGCCACCAAAGCCTGGTCAATGCCATCAAGCCCTGCCGCGAGCGTCGCCGCGATGGCGGCATAGACATTGCACGAAGGGTCGGGCAGGCGCCACTCCAGGCGCCCGGCCACGCTGCGCACCAGACAGGTCCGGTTGTTGTCGCCATAGGCTTTCCAGACCGGCGCCCAAGTGGTGCCGGAAGCGCTTTCACTGCTGGCCAGACGCTTGTAGCTGTTGACCGTAGGCGCGCACAACGCGCTCAATGCATCGGCGTGGTCGAGCAACCCTGCCGTGAAACGGTATGCATCTGCGCTCAACAGCAGTGGGTCGCTGGGGTCGTGAAACACAGCTCGGCCAATCGCATCGGTCAAACTCATGTGAAAGTGCAGGCCACTGCCCGGCGCATTGGCGAACGGCTTGGGCATGCAACTGAACACGCTGCCATGCCGCTGCGCCACGGCATGCGCTGTCATCTTGAAAAGCATGTATCGGTCTGCGGCGGCCAGCGCCTCATCAAACCGGTAATTGATTTCATATTGACCGCAGGCGTCCTCGTGGTCCATTTGCTGCAAATCAAAACCCAACTGGGTGAGTGTTTGCCGCATGTCGTCAAGGAACTCGCGGTTGCGGTAGATCGCCTTGAGGTCATAGGACGGCTTGTCCAGCTGGTCGCTGTCATCCGCGCCACGCCACTGACCATTTGCACCCTGCTTCAGCAGAAAAAACTCAGGTTCGATACCTAACCAGAGCTTCCAGCCACGCGTGGCCAGTCGTTCGACTTGGCGCTTGAGCAGTTGCCGGGAACAGGTCGCCAGCGGCGCCCCACCGGCGTAGCCATCGCATACCGCATGGGCCACTCCCGGCATGAAAGGCAGTGGTCGCAAGGAGTCGAGTTGCACACGTCCGTAATATTCACTGCGTGCGCCAAATCGTCCCAGACCCGTACCCCAGATGCTCGGACCCGCAAAGCCTGCGCCCTGCTCTACCCACTCCTGCAGGTTGTCCAGTGGCACCAGTTTGCCTTTGGCCACACCATGCAGGTCGCAAAACTGGGTCAGGATGGAGTGAATGCCTTGCGCTTTCAGGTCAGCCACTGTGGCTTTGTAATTATTTTTCATTATTTTGGCCCCTAGCCCTTGTACTATATGGACAAGTAGCTATCAAATACAAAGTAAATTACGTCTGATGCGTAGACTCAAATCGGCGAGTCGATGCGTATCCATGTGGTTTTTGTCTCGGTGTATTTATCAAACGCATGCAGCGATTTGTCGCGCCCTACCCCGCTTTGTTTGTAGCCACCAAAGGGCACGGTGATGTCATCTTCATCGTATGAATTCACATGAACCGTACCGGCACGCAAGGCACGCGCCACGCCCATGGCCTTGTTGATGTCACGCGTCCATACCGCAGCTTGCAGGCCATAGACACTTTGGTTGGCCTGTTTGACCACATCGGCAGCGTCGGTGAACGACAAGACGGACAGCACCGGGCCAAAAATCTCTTCACGGGCGATGGTCATGTCGCCGGTCACACCGGCAAAAATGGTGGGCTGCACGTAGCAGCCACCGGTGTCAATCCGCGCCTGCTCGCCGCCAGCCAGCAAGGCCGCGCCTTCCTTTTTGCCCAGTTCGATGTAACGCAATACCGAAGCCATTTGCGTCTGATCGACGATGGCGCCCATCACCGTGGCCTGATCCAGCGGATTGCCGGGCGCGTAACCAGGCACCAACGCCACGGCTTTCTCAAGAAACTGCTCCCTGATGCTGGCCTCGACAAACAGGCGCGATGGCGCGTTGCAACTCTCACCCTGATTGAAGAAGATGCTCGCCACAGCAGCCTTCACCGCTTTGTCCAGATCAGGGCAATCGGCAAACACGATGTTGGGCGACTTGCCCCCCAACTCGGTCCAGGCCCGCTTCAAGTTGCTTTGCCCCGCCATCACGTGAATCTGCTTACCGACACGGGTCGAACCTGTGAAGGCAATGCAATCCACGTCCATGTGCAAGGCCAGGGGTGAGCCCGCTTCCGGCCCAAAGCCAGGCACCACATTGAACACACCGGGCGGAATACCCGCCTCAAGCGCCAGTTCGGCCAGGCGCAGGGCCGTCAAAGGTGATTTTTCACTGGGCTTGAGCACCACCGAGTTGCCCGCCGCCAAGGCCGGGGCGATCTTCCAGGCGGCCATGATCATCGGGTAATTCCATGGCACGATGACCCCCACCACGCCCATCGGTTCACGCTGGATCAAGGCCAGCGCCGTGCTGGCAGTCGGCGCAATTTCATCGTAAATTTTGTCCACCGCTTCGCCATACCAACGCAGGCAGTTGGCCGCGCTGTTGACGTCCACTGCGCGGGCGTACTTGATGGGTTTGCCCATGTCCAGCGTTTCCATCAAGGCCAACTCATCGGCGTGTGCCAGCAATTGGTCAGCAAACTTGACCATGACGCGTTTGCGTGCGGCGGGGGCCATGCCACACCAACGCCGGTCATCGAAGGCGGCCCGGCCAGCGGCCACTGCCGCGTCCACATCCGCCTGCCCGCAGCGCGCCACCTGCGTCAGCAGCCGCCCATCCACCGGGGAAATACTGTCATATCTCTGGCCGTCAAGCGCAGTCACCCGCTTCCCGTTGATCAGGGCTCGGCCGTCATAAGTTGTTGTTGACATCACAAATCTTTCAAAATAAATAGCAGCTCATGCAATAAATACATGGGCTAGAGGCTAATAAGGCTTGTAAAAATCAAGTTACCGACAAGACCACCAATTCAGCCCGTGTGGCGGCCGCGATCTCGCGCTCGCGCCTGCGGGTTTGGCGCGCCACCCAGACGCTGTAACCAATCACCACCAACGTGACGGAGACAATCAGAAGCGTGGCCGCCGCGTAAATGGTGGGGTTGATGCCGCGCCGCGCGTAACCAAAAATCACTTGAGGCAAGGTGTTGACCCCCGGGCCGGACAAAAATTCTGCAATCACCACATCATCAAACGACAGCGTGAACGCCAGCAAATAGGCGGCAAAAATGGCTGGCAAGATGTTGGGCATGGTGATCAGAAAAAACACCTGAAAAGGCTTGGCACCCAAGTCCATGGCGGCTTCTTCGATGGAGCGATCCATTTCCAGCAATCGCGACTGGATCACCACCATGCCGTAGGCCATGCCGAGCAGCGTGTGCCCGAGCACAATGGTCATCATGCCGCGCTGCGGCCAGCCGAAGGCGTTTTGTACACCGACCATCAGCAACAGCAAGGACAGGCCAATCACCACCTCAGGCATCACCAAAGGCGCATTCACCATGCCAGAAAACAAGGTACGCCCCGGAAACCGCCGGTATCGCACCAGCACAAAAGCGGCAAACGTGGCGAGCACCGCAGAAGCGACACCGGCTGCCGTGGCCACTTTGATGGACAGCCAGAAGCCATCCACGATCTTGGTGTCACGCGTGAGCGCCTCATACCAGCGCAGCGAAAACCCGGTGAAGACCGCGTCTTGCCTGGTGCTGTTGAACGAAAACACCACCATGAACATCAACGGCAAGTACAAAAACAGGAACACCGCTGCCAGCCACACCTTGCCAATGTATTTCCCAAGAAAATGGTTCATTTGAAGCTCCGCAACACGTCGTTTGAATGAACACCCTGACAACCATGGCGAATCAACAAACCAATCGACGAACAGTTTTCAACAACGCCTAGCAGAGTGCGTTGGGTGTTTAACGCAGCAAAATCAAGGAGGAGGCTTGGGCTGTGCCTAAGCCGGAGGACGTTTGCGGAGTTGAACACCCAACGCACGCTGCGGGTTAAACCAGAAGAAACGAGGCACCGCATGGGAATCATTTCTCATCCCCCGTGTAATGGTAATAAATGGCCAGCGGCACCACGATCAGTCCGATCATGACCACCGCCAACGCCGTGGCGCGCGGCCAGTTGTTGCTGGTGAACATTTCGTCCCACACGACGCGACCAATCATGATGTTCTCCGGCCCACCAAGCAGCGACGGAATCACAAACTCACCCACCGACGGAATGAACACCAACATGAAACCGGCAATGATGCCGGACTTGGACAGCGGCACCGTCACCAGCCAGAATGCTTTGAAGGGTGATGCGCCCAGGTCATGCGCAGCTTCAAGAAGGCGAAAATCCATTTTGACCAGGTTGGCGTAAAGCGGCAGCACCATGAAGGGCAGGTACACATAAGTCATGCCGACCAGCATCGACACATCGGTATAGAGCATCTGGATGGGCTCGGTGATCAGGCCCAAGCCCAGCAGCATCTGGTTCACCAGACCTTGATCGGCCAGAATGCCTTTCCAGGCGTAAACGCGCAGCAAAAATGAGGTCCAGAACGGCAGCATCACCATCATCAACAACGCGGGGCGAACACTGGGCTTGGACCGCGCGATGAAATACGAGAACGGGTAACCGATCACCAGACACAGCACCGCGGTACACAGTGCATACCAGATGGAGCGCACGTAGGCTTCAATGTAGATCGTCTGAAAAAGCTGACCGCCGTCACCCGTGCGGAAAATGGACCAGTAGTTCTCGTACTTGAGGTGAAGCAGCCCGGTACTGGAATCCCAGAGTGGTTTGAAAGGCGAGATGTCGTTGCCCATGTCCACAAAACTGATGTAGAGCAGGATCAAGAATGGCAGCAGAAAAAATGCGACCAGCCACACATAAGGCACACCGATCACAAAGCGCCGACCGGGCATAGGCAGGTTGAACTGAACCATATCGAACCCCTTAATCCCGCAACACCACGCCCGCGCCATCACTCCACCAGAAATACACATCGTCTTCCCAGGTGATGTGGCTAAGTTCATGGCGCGAGGTGTTGGCCTCGGTGATCTTCACCCGCGAGCCATCGGAAGCCTTGACGATGAAGGTGTTGTAAGAGCCGAAGTAGGCAATTTCCTTGACTCGGCCAGCGAACAGGTTGTGGTCCACAGCCGGTCTTTCTTTGCTGATTTCGATTTTTTCAGGCCGCACCGCAATTGCCACCGGCATGTTCAGCGCACCACTGACCCCATGCCCGACATGAATCTCGCCAATCGCGGTCTTCACCGCACACCGGTCAGGTTGATCCAGGCTGAGCTTGCCGTCAAACAGGTTCACATTGCCAATGAAGTCAGCAACAAAACGGTTGCCGGGGTGCTCGTACACCTCCTCCGGCGAGCCCACCTGAAGCACACGGCCTTTGCTCATGACCGCGATGCGCCCGGCCATGGTCATGGCCTCTTCCTGATCATGGGTCACCATGACACAGGTCACGCCCACTTTTTCGATGATGTTGACCAATTCAAACTGGGTCTGCTCGCGCAGCTTTTTGTCCAGCGCGCCCAGCGGCTCGTCCAACAACAGCACCTTGGGCTTTTTGGCGAGACTGCGCGCCAACGCCACCCGCTGCTGCTGGCCACCCGAAAGTTGGTGCGGCTTGCGCTTGGCATAGGTGCCAAGTTGCACCAGATCCAGCATTTCACCCACACGCTGGGTGATTTCGCTTTTTGGCAAGCCTTCACGCTTGAGACCAAACGCGATGTTTTCCCAGATGTCCAAGTGCGGAAACAGCGCGTAAGACTGAAACATCATGTTGAACGGGCGCTCGTACGGGGCCAGCTTGGCGACGTCTTGCCCGGCCAACAAAATACGCCCGGAAGTTGGGGTTTCGAACCCGGCCAACATGCGCAAAAGCGTGGACTTGCCACACCCGGAGCTGCCCAGCAAGGCAAAAATTTCTCCTTTGTTGATCGACAGGTTGACCTCGTCAACTGCCACAGCCTCATCAAAGCGCTTGACCAGCTTCTCGGTGACGAGGTAATTTTTTTTGGGATCAACGTCAGCCATGAACAACCTTTACAACAAACAATTTCACACCAAAAACGTCAGGCAAGCCAATAAAAAAGGCTGTTCATACAGCGTGTACAAACAGCCTGTGGCTCACACAAAAGTTAAAACTACTTGCCTTTTTTGAAGCTGTTGTAGGCATTGGCCATGGCTTCGCGCGCTTCGTTGGTGAAGCTGCTAGGCGCGATCATTTTGGCAAAATAGTCGGCATCCACAAAGATCGTCTTGTTGCCGGAAATCTCTGGTTTGATCTTCTCGATGGCTGCCTTGTTGGCGGTTGGGTAGTTCATCTGATTGGTCATCAAGGCAGCACTTTCAGCACGCAAATAGAAGTCGATGAAGGCCATCGCGTTGTTGGGGTGCTTGGCATCTTTGGTCAACGCCATGGTGTCAAAGAAAATCAGCGCGCCGGTGCTGGGCAAAAGCGCTTCAATTTCATCCTTGGACTTGTTCTCCTTGGCGCGACCGGCTGCAATGTTGATGTCGCCTGACCAACCAATGGCCACACATGCCTTGCCGCCGGCGATGTCGTCGATCATGGTCGAACTAAAAATGCGCACGTCTTTGCGCACTTTGGCCAGCATGTCGGTGGCCGCCTTGTAGTCCGCCGGGTCGTTGGAGTACGCGTCCTTGCCAATGTAATGCAAGGCTACCGGAATGATTTCTGTGGGAGAGTCCAGGTAGGCGATGCCGCAAGACTTCAATTTGCTGGTGTATTCAGGTTTGAAAACCAGGTCCCAGGCGTTCTCAGGCATGGGGGTCTTGCCCAGCGCCTTGGCCACTTTGGTCTTGTTGATGCCCACCGTGGTGAAGCCCCAAGCCCACGGCACCAGGTGTTTGTTGTCCGGGTCGGTCTTGGCCGCCAGCGTGGCCATGATGGCAGGGTCGAGGTTGCTCAGGTTGGGTATCTTGGTCTTGTCCAGCGGCTGCAGCAGGCCGCCTTCGATTTGAGGCTTGGCAAACACCGAGCCAGGCACCACGATGTCGTAACCGGTGTTGCCCGCCACCAGTTTGGCGTGCAGCGCTTCGTTGGTCTCAAAGGTGTCGTAGTTCACCTTGATGCCGGTTTCTTTCTCAAACGCGGCGATCATGCCCTCGGGCACGTAGTCTGGCCAGTTGTAGATGTTGAGCACTTTTTCTTCGGTGTTCACTGCCACCGGCGCTGCAGCTGGCGTGCTGGCCACAGGTGCCGGCGCAGCCACAGGTGCTGGCGCCTCTTCTTTTTTGCCGCAACCGGCCAGAACCACCGCAGACAAAGCAAACGACCAAAGGTACTTTTTCATCATGAACACACTCCGTTTGAAAAATAAATTAGAAATAACACAGGTAAGAGGTTAGCAAAAAACACACCAGCCCGGTAGGGGTGTAAACGATCAAATCAACCCTTTTTGGTGCAATTCTTGATGAGTCAAGTCGAGTGCCAGGCGAATCAGGCGCATCATTTCATCAATCTCGGCATGCGTCATGGTCAACGGCGGGGCAATGATCATGCGGTCACCCACAGCACGCATGATCAAGCCGTTCTGGAAGCAATGCCGACGGCAAACCATGCCCACCGACAAGTCCTCGGCAAACCGCGCATTGGTGGCCTTGTTTTTGACCAAGACCAGGCCAGCGGTAAAACCACAGGTTTCTGCCACACCCACCAACGGGTGCGTGGCAATGTTTTCAAAACAGGTGGCCAAGTAAGGGCCAATGTCATCCTTGACGCGCTGCGGCAGTTGTTCGGCTTCCATGATGTCCAGATTGGCCAGCGCCACGGCGCAAGCCACCGGGTGGCCGCTGTAGGTGTAGCCATGGTTGAACTCGCCACCTTGCTCGATCAGCACTTTGGCCACACGGTTGCCGACCATGACGCCGCCCAGCGGGATGTAGCCACTGGTCACGGCCTTGGCAAACGTCACCAGATCGGGCTTGTAGCCAAATTTCTCATAGGCAAACCAGTGGCCCAGGCGGCCAAAGGCACAAATCACCTCGTCGCTGATCAGCAGGATGCCGTACTTGTCCACGATGCGCTGAATCTCGGGCCAGTAAGTGGCCGGCGGAATGATCACGCCGCCCGCGCCTTGCAATGGCTCGGCAATAAAGGCTGCCACTTTTTCGGCCCCTAAAGCCAAAATCTTTTCTTCCAGCCAACCCGCAGCGCGCACGCCAAAGGCGTCTGACGTTTCGCCTGGCAAACCGTTTTCAAAGAAGTACGGTTGCTCAATGTGAGTGATGTTGGGAATCGGCAAATCGCCTTGCGCATGCATGCCGCTCATGCCACCCAGCGAAGCCCCTGCCATGGTGCTGCCGTGGTAGGCGTTTTTGCGGCTGATGATGACCTTGCGCTGCGGCTGCCCCAACAAATCCCAGTAACGACGCACCATGCGCACGTTGGAGTCATTGCTCTCGGAGCCACTGCTCGAATAGAACACATGCTCGAAGCTGCGGTCACCCACCTTGGGAGCCAAGGCGGCCAGGCGGGTTGCCAGTTTGACGGCGGGCACGTTGGTGGTCTGGAAAAAGCTGTTGTAAAACGGCAGCGTCATCATCTGGTCGTATGCCGCCTGAGCCAATTCCTTGCGGCCATAACCCACATTGACGCACCACAGGCCGCTCATGGCATCGAGCATTTTTTCACCCTCGGAGTCCCAGACGTATATGCCGTCGGATTTGACAATCACCCGCGCACCGCGCGTGGCCAGATCACCATGGTCGGTGAAGGGATGAATGAAGTGGGCGCTGTCCATCTCCTGAATGTCTTGTGTCGACAAGGCTTGGGTGGCAATGGGTGCATTCATGGGGTGACATCCTTTTATATGAAAAATTGGCTTCTAGCCCTTGTATCTATTGCGCAATGCGCTACACATGCAATAGCAGATGTTCACGCTCCCAGGGTGAAATCACTTTCATGAACTCGTCAAACTCAAGCTCCTTGATTTCCGAGTACACGGTGATAAATTCCTTGCCCAGCACCTCGTGCAGATCAGACTCGCGGCGCAACCAGTCCAGCGCCTCGCCCAGACTGCGCGGAAGTGCGTAAGGCGACAAATAAGCGTCGCCCTTCATTTCTGCCTTGGGTTTGATCTTGTTCTTGAGGCCCAGGTAGCCGCAGGCCAGCGTCATGGCCAGCGCCACGTAAGGGTTGGCGTCGGCCCCGATCACGCGGTTTTCAACCCGGCGCGCGGCGGGGCTTGAAATGGGTGAGCGAATCCCGACTGTGCGGTTGTCATAGCCCCATTCAATGTTGATGGGTGCCGCCGTGTTGCGGCTCAGGCGACGGTAACTGTTCACATAAGGCGCCACCAGCACCATGGCCGCCGGAATGTAGCGCTGCAGTCCGCCGATGTAGTGCATGAACGCATCCGACGGGGTGCCGTCTTCGTTGCTGAAGATGTTTTTGCCGGTGGCCTTGTTCAAAATGCTCTGGTGCACATGCATGGCACTGCCCGGCTCACCGGCAATCGGCTTGGCCATGAAGGTGGCATACATGTCGTGGCGCAAGGCGGATTCACGCACCGTGCGCTTGAAAAAAAACACTTCGTCGGCCAGACCCAGCGGCTCGGCATGGAAGAAGTTGATTTCCATCTGGCCGGCACCAATTTCGTGAATCAAGGTGTCCACGTTGAGTTCCATCTTGTCTGAATAGTCGTAGATTTCCTCAAACAGTGGGTCAAATTCGTTCACTGCATCAATGCTGTAGGCTTGGCGCGAGGTTTCAGCCCGACCACTGCGGCCAATCGGTGGACGCAGCAAGGTGTTGGGGTCGGTGTTGCGTGCGGTCAGGTAAAACTCAAGCTCCGGCGCCACAATCGGCTGCAGCCCTTCAGCCGCGAACAAATCACACACCCGGCGCAACACGGAGCGCGGTGCAAAAGGCACCAGATTGCCCTGGTGGTCAAAACAGTCGTGAATCACTTGGGCGGTGGGGTCGGTGGCCCAGGGCACGATGCGCACGGTGGAGGGGTCTGGGCGCAACTGCATGTCCTTGTCCGTGGGGTCAATCACGTCGTAATAGGGGCCGCTTTCGGGGAATTCACCGGTCACGCCCATCGCCACCACCGACTGAGGCAAGCGCATGCCGCGGTCTTCGGTGAACTTGCCTCGCGGCAAAATCTTGCCACGTGCCACACCGGTCAAGTCGGGCACCAGGCACTCCACCTCGGTCACACGACGCTCATTGAGCCACTGCTCAAGGTCGTTGAAATTCATTGACTTTTTATCATTCATGTTGCGCTCCAGAATCAAACGAAAGCAAGAACCACCGCGTTTGCCCTTGGCCCATTGTGAAGGGTGAATTGGTTCACAATCAGAGCCATTTAATGCAAACGCACGGTGCCACTTTGGCACCTACCCAACCCATGCTATCCGAACTGCTGCTCACCGAAATCCATCGGCTTGATCCAAACAGCAAGTTGCCACTGCACCGGCAACTTTACGAGGCCCTGCGGCGCACGATTTTGAACGGCAAGCTGCAGGCGGGCGAGCGGCTGCCGTCAAGCCGCAATCTCATGCACGACCTGCACATGTCACGCAACACGGTGGTGGCGGCGCTGAGCCAGTTAACGGTGGAGGGCTACCTGGTCAGCCGGGTCGGCAGCGGCACCTACGTCAACCAGAGTGTGCCGCAGGCCGGCAAGGCACGTGGCCGTCCAGCCAGCCTGCAAGCCGAAAGGCTCTCTCAGCGCGGCCAGGCGCTGAGCAACACGTTTTGCGCCGCAGAGCTGGAGGTGCAGCCATTTACCCCGGGCATTGCCGACTTCAGCGCGTTCCCCGTGGCACTTTGGCAGCGCCTGCAAAACAAGCACTGGCGCATGACCTACCCCGACATGCTGGACTACAGCAGCGCGGGTGGCTACGGCCCGCTGCGCCGGGCCATCACCGACTATTTACGGGTGTTTCGCAGCGTGCCGGTGGACGTGGAGCAAGTCATCGTGACCAGTGGCACGCAGGAATCCCTGGGTCTGTGCGCCCAACTGCTGGCCGACCCGCATGACACCGTCTGGCTGGAAGACCCGGCCTACTGGGGTGCGGTCAAGGCGTTCATGGCCACGGGTTTGCGCTTGCACGGTGTGCCGGTAGATGGACACGGCATAGCGCCGCGGCCACAGGACAACGCCACGCCACCCAAGTTGATTTACGTGACCCCGTCGCACCAATACCCGACCGGTGGCGTGATGTCGCTGGAGCGCCGTCACCAATTGCTGACGCTGGCACGCCAGCACCGGGCCTGGGTGCTCGAAGACGACTACGACAGTGAATTCCGCTTCAGTGGCCCGCCCATCTCATCGCTGGCCGGGCTCGACACATACGGCCAGGTGCTCTACATGGGCTCGTTCTCAAAAGTGCTTTACCCCGGGCTGAAGTTAGGCTACATGGTGGTGCCCAAAAGCCTGGCCGCAGCCTTCAAGCGCGCGCACTACGACCTGAATCGCCCAGGGCAAATGCCCGTGCAAGCCGCACTGGCCGAGTTCATTGACATGGGGCACTTTGCCAGCGCCTTGCGCAAAGCGCGCCAGAGTTACGGCCAGCGCCGCCAGTGCCTGCTGGCCGCACTGCAGCCCTGCCTGGGCGAGCACGCGCGCATCACAGGTGCTGAACAGGGCTTGCACTTGTGCATGCGCCTGCCCGACAGCATGGACGACAAGGCATTGGCGCTGCAACTGCGTCAAAGCGGCCTGGTGGTGCGGCCGCTGTCAACTTATTGCATTGAGCGCCGCGACCTCAAGGGTTTGGTGATTGGCTACGGTTATGCGCCGCTGGCGGAGATTGCGCATTTCGGGCCGCTGCTGGCAGACGCGGTGGCTGCAGTCCTGAAGGACTTCAGGTCGGCCACACACTGAAGCCGTGATATGGAAATGGAATTACTTGGTGTCAACCCGGTACATCTTGGCCGGATTCATCTTCATGCTCCAGGGCAAGCCAGAGTTTTGCCAACCGTTCTGAATGCGAAAACCAGCTTGGGGACCGTCTTTCAATGCCGACCCCTGGAAGCCATTCACCACAAAACGGGCGTTGGGAAACCCGTTGGCGCGCAGATAAGTGGCGCTGGGTTCGCCACGCTCGCTGCCCGAGCGGCACATGGTGATGATTTCGGCTTCCGCAGTCAGGCCGCGCTTTTCCAGGGCGGCTTTGATCTGTGCTGCAAAGTCAGGGTTTTGGTACAACTTGTAGACGCCGCGCTTGTCATCCCAACCCGTGCGGTCAACCATCAAGTAGGGCACGTTGACATGCACGGCATCGGCAAACCCGACAAACATCACTTCCACCGGGTCACGCACATCCACAAACAAGACCTTGCTGTCGGCCCGTTGAACTTTGGCCAGGGTGTCAGCCGCGCCGATGCCCATATCGACCGCGTGGGCACCAAGCACGCTCCAACCCAAAACTGCCGCCATCAATAAACGTTTCATGGTTTTTACCTTTCAAAAATCACATAAAAAAGGCCTGCCAAATAACCACTTGGCAGGCACCTTGAACATCAACTTGCTTAGAACGCCAAGGTTTTTACTTCTGGCTTGAGCAAATAGGCCGCCACATCAGCGGGCTTGGCGGGCGTCACGCCTGGCAGCAGATCGGTTGGCTGACGGCCGGTGTTGGGCAGGTACAGGGCACACACTTCCACCTTGGCGCCGGCTTTCATCAAACCTTGCAGCATTTGTTGCACGGTGACGTTTTTGGGTTTCATGGTGGGTGTTTCTTTGCCAGCAACGGCAATGTCACCACCTGCATCGCACAAAAGCACGCGCACGCTGGCTTTTTGCTCGATGGCCTGGCTGGCCAACACAATGCCAGCGGCTTGTGTCATGGCGCTGCCACTGTTGATGGACAAAAACAAGTCATTTGCTTGGGCAGACACGGAAGCAGCCAACACAGCGGCAGCGATAAAAACAGATTTTTTCATACAGAACTCTAAAATAAATTAACCAATAATAAAAACCAAACTTGACTGTCCCACATACCCCCCTGGGTGTCTGTGACCAAAGTCACCGCCAACGCGTCCTCGGGATAAATGACAAGGATTTTTTGCGAAAAAGAGTCAAATTAATGCGCCAGCGCAGTACGTAGCTCAGCCTCAACGGCGGTGTAAGTGATGCGCTTGATCACCCCTTGATCCAACTCAATCAGCGTGACCGCATCCGGTTGGCGTGGCCAGCTGACCAGCGTGGCCTCATCAAGTGACACGCCAATTGCGTAGGGCATCTCTTTCAATGCGGGCAATGCAAAAGTGCGTGTGATGAATCCCGGCATCTTGCTCATGTCCGCCAGGTACACCGCGTGGCGGCGGGCTAACAGGTCTTTGGGCAAGTCCTGCAGCACCACTTGAACCAGGCTGGAGGCTTTGCGGCCAGCCGCAAACATCACCAAGCGCGTTGACGGCCCAACAGTCCACGGCTTGTCATGCTGGTCTTTGAGCTTGAGTTCAGGCAAGGCTTGGCCCACGGCGGCTGGCAAGGCAGCTTGCGCAAATGCCACAGCGGTCAAGCCCAAGGCCAGCACCAACGTTGAAAAAACCCACAGCGCGCGGGTGAAAGTACGAAGACCGAAGCGGAAAAATGAAGGGGGTTTGGCCATGGTGTGGGATGTCGGTTGGGTTAGCTTGGATTAACTTGGGTTGAGGGCACGTGACAAAGCGCGTCAAAGCGCGTCAACGGGTATCTTGAGGTAACGCACACCGTTGTCTTCAGCCGGAGGCATGTGGCCGGCACGCATGTTCACCTGCACCGATGGCAGCAACAACACCGGCATAGCCAGGGTGGCATCACGCGCGCTGCGCAAGGCCACAAAGTCAACTTCACTGATGCCATCGTGCACATGCACATTGCCCGCTTTTTGCGCGGCCACCTTGGTCACACACTGGGGCTCGCGGCCACTCGGCGGGTAATCGTGGCACAGGTAAAGCGTGGTGTCACCGGGGAGCGCCAGCACTTTTTGAATCGACTTATAGAGCGTGTCGGCACTGCCACCCGGAAAGTCGCAACGAGCCGTGCCGTAATCGGGCATGAACAGGGTGTCGCCGACAAAAGCCACGGTGTGCACAGGCTGTGCGCTGGGGTCTTGCACCACATAAGTCATACAGGCCGGTGTATGGCCGGGTGTGTGCAGGGCGGTGACCAGCAAACCGCCAACGGCGAACACGTCGCCATCGGACAGCAGGCGATCAAATTGACTGCCGTCATGCGCAAACTCCGAGCCCGCGTTGAAAATCTTGCCAAACACGTTTTGCACCGTGGTGATATGGGCCCCAATGGCCAGCTGCCCACCGTGCTTCTTCTGCAGGTAAGGCGCCGCGCTCAGGTGGTCGGCGTGCACGTGGGTTTCCAGCAACCAGTGCACCTGCAATTGCAAGGCGTTCACGCGTTCAGCCAGTCGGTCGGCGCTGGCTGTTTTTGTGCGGCCAGATTTGGGGTCGTAGTCCAACACGCTGTCGATCAACGCGGCGTGCCGGGTCACGTCGTCCCACAGGATGTGGCTGAACGTGGAGGTGGCGGGGTCAAACTGTGACTCAACATGCAGACGTGTCATAAGTGCTTTCGCAACCCTAGCAGAGGGATCATTAAAGGAAAAAATCGCAAAAAAGGGGCCACAGCAAAGTGGCCCTGCTCTGCATCAAGGCTTACAGCGACTTGGTGGAGTAATACCAGTCAATGGTGTCGTAGCCTTCGCTGGCACGTGCTTCGGCAGCTGCTGCGGTCTTGGGCGGTGGCACGATCACTTTGCAGCCTGGTGTCCAACCTTCTGGCGTGGCCACTTTATGGGCATCGCTGGTTTGCATGGCTTCAAGCAAGCGCACAAACTCTTCAATGCTGCGGCCATTGCTCATGGGGTAATACACCATGGCGCGCAACACACCGTTGGGGTCAATGAAGAAGGTGGCGCGCACCGCTTGTGTGTCGGCCGCACCAGGGTGAATCATGCCGTAGGCACGGGCCACGTCCATCTTGATGTCTTCAATGATCGGGAACGGAATGGTCACGCCAAACTTTTCCTTGATGTTGCGCATCCAGGCCAAGTGCGAAAACAGGCTGTCAATCGACAAGCCCAACAGTTCGCAATTCATCGACTGGAATTTGTCGTGGTGCTTGGCAAAGCCGATGAACTCCGTGGTGCACACCGGTGTGAAGTCAGCCGGGTGTGAGAACAGAATCAGCCATTTGCCTTTGTAGTCGTCCAGGCAACGTGGGCCGGACGTGGTGAGCGCGTTGAATTCTGGGGCGCGTGCGTTGAGTTGGGGTAAGCCGACGGTCTGTTCCATACTGATCTCCAGTGGTTAAAAAACTATCAATTTACATTTATCAATTAATCCAGTTGATGAACGAATTCTACATACTGCATGGGGTATGTGACATCGCTTGTTTCAATGGTGGCAATAGCCTTGATCTTTCACTGAATTAGGTCAGCGCCCGAACAGCCCCGCCGGGGCAGCTTGGGCCGCTGGCAAATCAGCGTAGTAGGTGGCCAGTGCATCAATTTCACTGCGGCTGAGTTTTTGGGCAAACACGCGCATGCCTTTGGCACTGTCGTTGTGGCGCACACCGTTTTTGAAATCAAGCATAGTGCGCACAAAGTACAAGGGGTTTTGCCCGGCCAGTGCCGAGGCCTCCAACTTGCCGCCCTGCCCCACCACACCATGGCAACTGGCACACGGGGTAAGCAAGCGGGTTTTGTCGCCCTTTCGCACCAGTGTGAGCGCCGGTACGTCGGCGCCGGCAAGTTGGGCGCTGGGCCTTGGGGTGGCGTCGTCTTTGGGTGGGGTTTGTGCCTGGTAGAAAGCGGCCACGTCAGCAATTTGCTGCGGCGTCATCATGACCGCCAAGTCATGCATGAGCGCAGCGCGTTTGCCTTCCAGTCGGCGTTTGTCCTGATAGTCCAGCATGATTTTGGCGGTGTAGGCCGCCTTTTGCCCTGCCAGATGCGGCCAGTTTTGTGTGGGCGCCACCCCGGCAGCGCCATGGCATGACGCACAAAACATCTGCTCGTGAACCTTTTTGCCAGCGTCTGCACTGCCGTTGGGCAAGTTTGTTAAAGCCGCGCGTAAAGTCGCGGGCGTCCATGTTTTGGCAACGGGCCCAGCGGCATGTTCAGCCATGGTGGCTTGCGCTGTGAAACTGACCACAGCAGCAGTGGTGACCAGCGCAATCACAGCCAGCGTGCGTAAATTTGAAGGTGTCATGGCCGTCCTCATGCAAAACAGTCTTGGGTAAACGTGCGCAGCCAGGCTTGCTGGTAGCGCGCACCGAGCTTGATCTGCGCGGGTGTGGCATCCAAAGCCAGGTAACGCGCCCGGGTGTTCACGCGGCCAATCTTGCCGTCGATGATCTTGAACACGTCGGCCACAAACAGGCCGTAATCTTTGCCCGCCAGGGCGTAGCAGGTGTTCTCCCACAGGGGCTCAGGAGCGGCGCGGCCGGCCAGTTCTTCCAGTATGGCGCGGGCCACCACCTTGGCCTGATTGTTGGCCGAAAATCCGCTTTTGGGCATGGTGTCTGCAATACTGGCATCGCCAATCACATGCACATGGGGCTGCAGGGTGGAGGCAAAGTTGCGCCGATTCACCGGGCACCAGCCGCTGGCATCGGCCAGGCCCAGGGTCATGGCAATTTGCCCGGCCTTCATAGGCGGGATGACGTTGATGACATCGGCCTTGATCACCTCAGCCTCGGTCTCAATGGTCATTTTTTTGGCGTCAATCTTGAGCGTGCGGCCACCGTCCTTGCCCCGCACCCAACTCAGCATGCTGGTGCCTGAGTGCAGCTTGATCTCGACCTTGTCCTGCATTTTCTTGACATAGTCGTCAGGCAGGTTGAAGTTGTAGAGCCGGTTCCAGCCCAGCATCATGGTCTCGTCGGTGACAAAGCTGTCTTTGGGGTCAACGATGATGACTTTGGCCGTGGGGTTGTGCTTGCTGAACCACTCGGTCATGAGCGCCGGGCGCTCGTAGGGTCCGGGCGGGCAGCGGTAGGGATTGGGCGGCGCGGCCAGCACAAAGGTGCCGCCCTGGCGCATGCCTTGCAGTTGTTTGGCCAGCAGCGCGGTTTGCGCGCCGGGAATCCAGCCCGAAGGCACGGCGGTGTTGGCCACCTGCTCGCTGTAACCGGCGTAGGCGCTGTACATGAGCTGGATGCCGGGCGACACGATGAGGCGGTCGTAGTGCAGCTTTTGCTTGCCTGCGGTACTGACGGTGCGCGCCACTGGGTCGAAACCGGTGACGGTGTCAAACACAAAATGGATGCCGTATTTGCCCTGAAGCACGTCGTAGCTGACGTTCAACTCATCCATGCTGGCGTGCTGGTTGAGCACCTCGCTGGAGCCGTAGGGTTTGATGTAGGTGCGGTTTTTCTCAATCACTGTGACCCGCACGCTGGGGTCAAACAGCTTGAGGTACTTGGCCGCTGTGGCACCTCCCACGCCACCGCCGATGACGACAATGTGCGCCGCGCCAGTTTTAAGAGGGGCTTGCGCCCACACGGGCAGCGCGGCTGCCGACAACAGCCCCGCCGAAGATGCTAGCCAGTGCCGACGTGACAGGTTAAGGGCGTTCATGGCTGGTTTCCTTCAGGTTTGACGGCGGCAAAAAACCCGGCCATGGCGCGAATGTCGGCATCGGTAAAGCCATTAGCCACATGGCCCATGAGCGTAGACGGGCGCTTACCCTCACGAAAATCAATCATCGTGCCCACAAACTGGCGCACCGGCATGCCAGCCAGCGGCATGAAGGATTCATCACCCAGGCGCCCCAGCGTGCCGTGACAGGCGGCGCAGGTGTGGGCCATGGCCTCACCTGAAACCGCTATATTATTAGCAGCAACTGGCGCTTTAATAACAAGGGCTGCAGGCACTTTTGATGCTGATTCATTGGCCGCGTAGGCCAGCAGGGCCACGCCACCGGCCAAGAGGGCCAGAAGGGCACCCCGCGTGGCAGAGTTCAGTGTTTTATTAAAATGGTGTGTCATGGTCAGTGGCCTCGGGTTAACGTGCCCACACATAAAAGCCGACGCCGAAATACGTCACGATCCAAAGCACCAGCAATGCAATGGACAGGTTGCCCACCCGGTTGAGCGCCGGGCTGGGGCTGTAGGTGCCCTGGGTCTGGCCCGCTTGCCAGGCCACGGTGAGCAGGTAGCCCAGCACGGCCGAGCCCAGCACGCCAAAGGTGGTGAAGAACAGGCCGGTGCTGTACCAGTCCATGTTGATGCGGTAGTCCAGCGCGTCATAGCCATGGCTGCCCGCCAGCGTCACGTAGCGCAGCACCTCGCGCGCCGCGCCCACCACGATCAGCGCCACAGCGCCTGCACCAAACACCGCGTAGCCCCACAAGCCCTGGTTGATGCGGTCTTTGAGTACCAGCGGCAACGCCACTGTGCCCAGCAGCGCCAACAGGGCGATGAGCGACATGGGTGACAGGGCAAACCAGGCCATCTTTACGGGCAAAGTGGCCATCCACCAAGCCCCCAGCAGCACCGACACCACGCCGCCCACCAACATCAACTTTTGTGCCAGAGGAGCCAACCAGGCCAAATAAGCCGCATCGGGTTGCGCACTGGCTTGCAAGTAGCGGCGGTAGGCAAACAGCCAGGTGCCCGTGACCGGGGCCGACAGGGCAATGAAGAAGCCAAAACGCGGCAGGTTCCAGTAATGCAGACTGTGGCCATCGGGGTTGATCACACCATTGGGCGCATACCAAGCCATCCAGTTTTCCGGTAACAGCATCTGATTGGTCAGGCTGTGCACGATAAAACCCACGGCCAGCAGCAGCGCCAGAGACAGCACCAGCCACGCGCCGCCCTTGCCGCCCTCGGCTTCGATGTCGTGGTTTTTCCAATAGAAGACGTAGAGCGCGATGTAGCCCGCGATCAGCAGCCCTATAAAGCCCATCACCCACCAGGCTGACAACACGTTGGACGTGTACCAAAACGGGTCGTACACCACCTGCACAAACAAGAGTGGCGCCACACCCAGCACGATGGCCACCGACACGGCAATTTTGGAGGTGGTCAACATGGCGACTGCCAAGCGACGCCAGTGCGCGTGGTTGCTAAAGGCGCCGCGCAGGGTAAGCGCGCCGGTGCCCAGCATGACCTGCACGGCGGCGATGTGCAGCGCAAAAGTAAGCACCCCCAAAATCAAAAACACGATGGGGTGGGATGGCACGCCGGCCGGGTCGCGCAGCGCGTGGAGCATGTCGGGGGTCATTGGGCAGAGTCCTTGGCTGGGTTGGCAGGTGCCACGGGTGCCATGGCGACGAGTGGCAAAGTGGGCGCAGGCAAGCGCGTGGTGACAGCGGCAGGTGCCATCAGCTGCGCATTCAAGGTGGCAATGAAGGTGGCCAGCGCCCGGGCTTCATCGTCTTTCAACGGGATTTGCGGCATGTACAAGGTGTTGCCGGTGCTTAACGCGGCTTGCAAGTAGGTGGCGGTGTCGCTCACGCTGTTGTCCGGGGTGAAGTAGTTCTTCAAGGGCCGAATGCCGGTGTTGCTGAGCGAATGGCAGTTGGAGCAGGTGGTGAGCGCCAGCACGCGGCCGGCCTCCAGGCGGTTGCTGTCAGTGATGGTGCGCAGCTGCTCGGGCATGAACACCTGGGTTTTCATGAAGCCATGCGCCTCCAGCAGGGGAATTTCGGACTTGACGCCCATGCCCGGCACGTCGCGCCCAATCACCTGGTTGGAGAACACATATTGCCCCGCCACCCAGGGCTTGCGCATGGACTCGCGCGCCACCTCTTCAGGCCACAGGCCAAACACCAGCATGGCCACGGTCATGACGGCCGCGCCACCAGAGACCAGGGTGCGCGGCTGCACCAACGTCATGGCAAAGTAGGCCACGGTGCCCGCCAGAATGCCCAGCACGCCCGGCTTGAACCAGCCCGGCAGGCGGTTTTGCAGCACCAGCGCCGCCGTTTCGGGCAGCGTGGACAAGTACCACTGGAACATCGCCGCCCCGGCCACAGCCGAACCTATGCCCAGCCAAGCTAGCTTGGTGGCCACGTCTTTCTTAAAGGCCGCATCTTTGAAGCGCGCCGCCACAATGCCGCCCACCACCGCCGTCATGGTGAACATGAAGGCCGTGCGCATGCCCAGTTGCGCAAAGGTGTTGGGGCCGTAAAAGGCGTTCAAAAAACCGCCCTCGGCGTACCAGTCTTGCTTGCCCGGCCACATCATGAACGACAGGATGCCGATGATCGCCAGCATGGTGGTGTAAGAGGTCAGGCCAAAGATGAAAGACAGCTTCAGGTAGGTTTTGCCATCGAGCTTGTTGGCCAGGTACACCAGCATGTACACGCCCACCACCTCAATCACAAAAAACACCCATTCGGTAGCCCACATCCAGACAAAATTGTGGATCAGTGCCGAAATGCCACGCGGACTGGCCACAGTGGTGGAGAACCAGATGCCCGGGCCGGTAATCGACCCAAGCACGTAACTGAACACCAGCAAAAACAAGCCATAACGCCGGATGAACTCCAGCAAGTCAGGCCGCTGGTTGCGGTGCGCATAGTTGGCTAAGTAGGCAAAAAATATCGCCGCGCCGACTGACGTGTGTGAAAAAAGCACGTGGATGGTGGCAATCAGCCCCACGATCCAGCCACTGCCGACGCCAGGTTCAAACCAGGTCGGGTAAAGACCAATCATGTCCATGAAGTTGTCGTCCTCATTTGTTTATCAACCGGGGCATGCATGTTCTGGCGGAAATACGCGAGCCCAGCACTCCGGATTCCTAATCTTTATCAATATTCGTGCCAGCTTATGAATATAAAGATTAGCCATGGAAACAGGCACTTGCGCGCACCACGCGCTAGGTTTGGCCGCTTATGGGGAACATTGAGAGCCAGATTTGACAGATGAGGCTGTCAAATCTGGCAGACGTCGTCAGCCTGTCATTTCGCACCCTGTCAAAGCGTTGAGTCACCAGAACCACGTTGAGGCCGTCGCCCTATGGCCCCAGGTACATTCACCGTTGCTTATATGATCAGCATCCCAATCTGGAAACCTGATGAACAACACCCTATTGAATTTGCGCTGGCTGCGCTGGACCTCTTTGTCTGAAGGCGCGACCCTGATTTTGTTGGTGTGCCTGGCTGTGCCTTTGAAGCGCATGGCCGGCATGCCCGAATTTGTCACCGTGATGGGCCCGCTGCACGGCGCGGCGTTTTTGATCTACGTGGCGATGGTGATGCGGGCGGCATCGGCAGGCTTGCTCACCGCGACCGAGACCACACGCATGATGCTGGTGGCGTTCATTCCGTTCGGCGCATTTTTCATGAGTGGCATGTTCAAGCGCAAAGCTTCAGCACTGGTGCTCGCCCGCGCAAACACGACTTTTTCCGGACCACCAAAGCGTTCATAACCCACTCGCACATTTTTTAAACACAAACCATGACCACACCAACGACCACAACCACCCCCTCAAATGCGCAACAAGCCTTCACGTTCTCGCGCCGCCACATGGCCATCCTGGCGTTGGGCCTGGGTCTGGGCCTGACAGCTTGCAGCGATGCAGCAAACGCCGCTGATTCGGTCACGCTGGACGCCGCTCGCACCGAATTTGAGGCCGGTCGCGCCATCCTGATCGACATTCGTGAACCCAGCGAGCACGCCACTGGCGTGGCCAAAGGCGTGCAATTGCTGCCGATGCGTCAACTCAGCGCCCGGCTGGCTGAAATCCCCACGGCCACTGACAAGCCCGTGCTGTTGATCTGCAACACGCAGAACCGCTCCAGCGCAACGCTGTCCGCCTTACGGGAAAAGGGCTACAGGCACGTGAAGTTTGTGCAAGGCGGCATGAGCGAATGGACGCGCCGTGGCTGGCCACTGGTAAAGCCCTGACGCCAGACCACAGGGACCGCTGGGCTGCACCACACCAACGAAACAGGCCACAAACGGCCTGGTTGAGTTCTTGCCCGCTGTGGCTTTCAATGCCAAAGACGCGCAAAATAGCCATCAAGTCGGTGCAGTTCCAACCCTCACTCAGGAGTGACCATGAAAACAGAAGACTTGATACTCGCGGCCCATGTACGAGAGCTTGCAGCTGAATTGCGACAGCAGCATGCCTACAGCACAAAGAAGGAACTCGACGCCCGCCTTCCGGCAGTACAGCGGGAAACCACAGAAGATTTTCTGGCCAAGTACAGAGCAGCCCACCCGATAGCCAAGTTTGTGCCAGAAGCCTTGCAGAAACTCGAGAAGGTGTCGGAAGTCATTGAGGACTACCTCAAATCCAATCCCAAAAAATAATTGTTTGAAGGAGCCACCCATCATGACCCATCCGATTCGCGCCACAGACACCCCCTTCGCGGTCAATGTCGAGCAAGGCAAAGATTACTGGTGGTGCGCTTGCGGCCAAAGCAAGACGCAGCCCTTTTGCGACGGGTCGCACAAGGGCAGCACGTTCACGCCCGTCAAGTACAGCGCGCTTGAGAGCAAGCAAGTTTATTTTTGCGGCTGCAAGGCCAGTGGCAAAAAGCCGCTTTGCGACGGAAGCCATAACAAACCCGTCTGAGACACCAACAACACTACCGCCCGGTCAAAACGCATCGCGTAGGCGGTGGTAGAGCGTACCCAGCACCAAACTTGGCATGCGCAGCAAAGGGCCACCTGGAAAGCGGTGATGCTGTAGTTTGGCAAACACATCAAAACGTTCAGCCTGGCCAGCCACCGCCTGTGCCACCAATTGCCCGGCTAGCCCGGTAAGTGCCACGCCGTGGCCGCTGAAGCCCTGCAGGTAATACACATTGCTGTTCAGCCGCCCAAAATCAGGCGCACGGTTCATGCTGATGTCGACAAAACCACCCCACACGTGTTCGATTGGCACCTCTTTGAGTTGCGGAAAGACCATCCCCAGGCGATGTGCCATCACCGCCATCAGCTTGGAAGGCGTGCGCGTGGAGTAACTCACCTGTCCGCCAAACAGCATGCGGTGATCGGCACTGAAGCGGAAGTAATCCAGAATGAAATTGTTGTCACACACCGCGGCGTTGCTGGGGATCAGTTGCCTGCACAGCGCTTCCGGCAAGGGCGCGGTACTGATCATGTAGGTGCCCACCGGCATGATGCGCGGTGTCAGCTCGGGCGCCACTTTGGGGCCATATTCAGGCAAGGCGCAGTTGCCCGCCAGCACAACAAATTTGGCATTGACGCTGCCCTGTGGGGTGCGCGCCCGCAAGACGGCGCCGCGCTCAAGAGCGGTGACTGCAGACTTCTCGAAAATCTTCACACCCAGGGACTGCGCCGCCCGTGCCAACCCCAGACCATACTTGAGCGGATGCAGGTGACCTGAGGAAGATTCAAACGCCGCCGCACAGTAACGCGGGCTTTGAATGTAGCGCTGCACATCCTCGCCGCGCACATAGTCGGAGGCCAGGCCGTAGTCGTGCTGCATTGCCAGCGTGTCAAGTTCGAGTGCGCGCGCCTTGCGGGGCGAGTCCGCCACATGCAGGTAACCTTTGACACGGTCGCACGCAATGTCGAATTCGCGGATGCGCTCATCAATCAAGTCAATCGACTGCATGGACATGTCCCACGCCTGACGCGCTTGGGCTTTGCCGAGTTGTTGCTCAATCGGCGCCTGCCCGCTGGCAAAGCCGGCAAGGGCTTGGCCGCCGTTGCGCCCGGAGGCGCCGCTGCACACGCGGTCAGCTTCAAGCACCACCACCCGGTAGCCACGCCGCGCCAGTTCAATGGCCGCCGACAAACCGGCATAACCCGCCCCAACCACCAGCACGTCGGCCACCACCTCGCCCTGCAGGGGTGTGCCGAGTTCGGGACGCACCGCGCTGGCTTCGTAATAGCTGCGCTGGTTCAGCTGTGTGTCGGAATCAAGAAGCATGGCAAGTCTTTCTTTCAAGCAAGTTTTGCCACCTGGCCGCACAG
>JBBQZG010000025.1:0-30275 GCA_038207945.1 Burkholderiales bacterium | reverse complement strand
GCTGATCGAACGTCGACAAAGCTTGCACCGGCCTGCCTGAGTTCGGGCAGCATGGCGACGATCCTTTTTGAATTCCACCACTTGTAGCCAAACCAAAGAACCAGCGCCAGCATGGGCCAATACTGCTTGAAAAATTCCAGAAAATCCATATAACTCCGTGTGAGGTTGAATGGATCAAGTATCGGTGAACGCCGGAAAGCGCACAGCCCTGAAGGCCTCCCGTGTGTCAGGCCAGCGGTTGCGCGAGATGCTGGGGCCGTGGCACCAGGGCGGGGGACTGCTACTGATTTTTCTTGGCGATTTCGTTGCCGAGGTAGCCGCCACCGACGGCGCCAGCAATGGTTGCCAGGGTTTTGCCATTGCCGCCACCCACCTGATTACCCAACAACCCACCGACAACAGCACCCACCCCAATGCCGATTGGACTGTTTTGAGCCACAGGTGCCGCAGGTGGTTGCGCAGGCGCAGCAACCTGTTGCCGAGCCGGGTTAGCATGAACAGGCGTGGCTTTGTGAACGACGGGCTGACTCCGCACCGCTACCTTGGCACTGTGCACCGGTGTCGCCACCAAAGGCGTTGCCGTGGGAGCCACCCCCATGCTGGTTTTCTGCGTGGCCTCTGCGGTGGAACTGTAGGATTTCGGCAGCACATCGGTCATCGCAGCAATGCCAACCAGGCTCGCCAGCGTGACAGACACGGCAGCGACTGCCAATAAGGGATGGATACGGTTGGCGGTGGGTGTCATGTTCATAATAATTTTGTCCGGTAAATCGCCATGCAGCGTGTGTTTGAATTAAACGTTTGAAATCAGCCATGGCTTGTACCCAGACTGTTTCATCTGTAAGCGCGTGTAACGGCAACGCGGCACGGATTGGTCTGCGGGCTGAAAAGCTGAGCCCCAGGCGCCTGCCATGCGGCTTTTTTTGGCATGCAAAGCAGCTCGCGGGGTGCCCCTCCTACAATTCGAGCCATGACTCAACACCTAGACATTTGCATCCGTGGCGGCGGCATTGTGGGCCACACGCTGGCCTTGCTGCTGGCCCGTGACCGGCTGCGCATTGGCCTCGTGGCACCCCAGCCGCAGGCAAGCAGCCAGCCCGATGTGCGGGCCTATGCGCTCAACGCCAAATCCAAAGCCCTGCTGGAATCGATGCGCTGCTGGCCGGACGCCATGCACGCCACCGAGGTGACCGCCATGCAGGTGAAAGGCGATGACGGCGGCGAGGTCAATTTTTCAGCCGCCAACCTAGCCGTGCCTGCGCTCACCTGGATCGTGGATGTGCCCGCGCTGGAGGCGCAACTGCGTGACGCAGTGCGCTTTCAGCCCCACATTGAACTCATCGACGCGCCCCGCCCGGCCACCCTGACCGTGGTGTGCGAAGGCCGCGTCAGCGCCACGCGCGAAGAATTTGGCGTGGATTTCGTCGCCACGCGTTACCCGCAACACGCCATTGCGGCACGGCTGAGTTGCGAAAAACCACACTCCCAGGTGGCGCGCCAGTGGTTCAAGGCCAATGACATCCTCGCTTTTTTGCCTCTGGACGGCCCGCAGGGTCAATCAGTCGGCATGGTGTGGTCGGCACCTGATGCACGCACCCCGGAGTTGCTGGAGATGGATGCGCAAGATTTTTGCGAACAGGTTGAAGAACTAAGCGAAGGCAGCTTGGGCAAGCTCACCTTGGTCAGCCCGCGCAAGGCCTGGGCGCTACAGTCGGCTCACGCCAGCCGCTGGACTGGTGTGGCCAACGGCCAAAGCTGGGCACTGGCGGGCGATGCCGCGCACAACGTGCACCCTCTTGCCGGCCAGGGCCTGAACCTGGGGCTGGGTGACGTGGCTGAACTGGCCAGTATTTTGCGTACCCGCGCATACTGGCGACCGGTCAACGATGTGAAGTTGCTGCGCCGGTATGAGCGCGCCCGGCGCGCTGAAGTCACCTCCACCGACCTGGCCATGACCGTGCTGCAACAGTTGTTTGCCAGGGAAGGCTCGGGCTGGCAAAAACTGCGCAACTGGGGCATGCAAGGCTTTGAACTCAGTGGCATGACCAAACACTGGGCGGCACGCCAGGCCATGGGCCTGTGATCTTCACCCCGGAATTCGAACTTATCTTACGCAAACAGGTCTGACTTGACCTTACCTTTTACTGGACACGCATGAAACGACGCCACGTCACACTGATCACTTGCGCCTTGCTGGCCGCCGGCACCGCCTGGTCGCAAGAAGCCACCATTCGCAAAAACCTGGGGGAGCGCATTCCGCAGTTGCAAAAAATTGACGAGGTCAGCAAAACACCAATGCCCGGGCTTTATGAGGTGCGCGTGAATGGTGCGGACATCTATTACACCGATGCCGAGGGTAACTATCTGGTGCAGGGCAACCTGATCGATACCAAACAAAAACGCAATTTGACCGAAGAGCGCATCGACAAACTGACCGCCATCGCGTTTGACTCGCTGCCCATCAAGGACGCGTTCACCATTGTGCGTGGCAACGGCAAGCGCAAGCTGGCGGTGTTTGAAGACCCCAACTGTGGCTACTGCAAGCGCTTTGAGAAAGACCTGCAAAAGGTTAACAACGTGACGGTCTACATGTTTTTGTACCCCATCCTGAGCCCGGATTCAACCGAAAAGTCCAAAAACATCTGGTGCGCCAAAGACAAGGTGAAGACCTGGCAAGACTGGATGGTGCGCGACATCACGCCGCCTGCCGCCAGCTGTGACTCAGCCGCCATCACACGCAACGTGGCGTTAGGCCAGAAGTTCAAGATCACCGGCACGCCGACGCTGGTGTTTGCCGATGGTTCTCGCGTGCCCGGTGCCATTGGTGCCGATCAGGTCGAGAAACGCCTGGACTAACGCCAAACCGATGACGCCCAACGCAGCCCCCATCACCTATGTGGTGCGCGTGCTTGACATGCACGCGCATGTGTTTGGCATCACGCTCACCATCGAGCAGCCTGAAATGGTCCAGGTGGTGAGTTTGCCGGTGTGGATTCCTGGCAGCTACCTGGTGCGCGAGTTTTCAAAAAATCTGCAACGCCTGCAGGCGCAGCAGGGCAAAAGCCCGGTGACTCTGGCCCAGCTGGACAAATGCAGCTGGCAAGCGCACTGCAAAGCTGGCAAGCCGCTGGTGCTGACCTACGAGGTGTATGCGTTTGACCACTCGGTGCGCACCGCCTGGCTCGACACGCAACGCGGCTTTTTCAACGGCACCAGCCTGTGCCTGCGCGTGCATGGCCAGGAAGACACGCCGCACCAGTTGACACTGGTGGAAGCAGGCACGCCCAAAGACTGGCAAGCCGCCACCGCACTTAGCCACAAAAAGACCACCAAACGCGGCTTTGGTGACTATTTGGCGGCCAACTACGACGAGCTGGTGGACAGCCCGGTTGAACTCGGCACGTTCTGGACAGGTGATTTTGTGGCGGCTGGCATTGCACACCGGTTCATCGTCTCAGGCGCCCCGCCCAGCTTTGACGGTGTGCGCCTGTTGGCCGACACGCAAGCCATTTGCGAGGTAGAGATCACCTTCTGGCATGGTCGCGCTGGCAAAAAACATCAGCCACCCCACCGCCACTACCTGTTCATGCTGCATGCGGCGCATGACAATTACGGCGGCCTGGAGCACCGCAACTCAACCGCGCTGATCTGCAAACGCGCCGACCTGCCACGCCTGGGGCAAAGTACCGCCGGGGAGCCATCAGACGGCTACACCACCCTGCTGGGGCTGATCAGCCACGAGTACTTTCACACCTGGAACGTGAAACGCCTGCGCCCGGCAGAGTTCAGCCGCTACGACTACGCCCAGGAAAACTACACTGAACTGCTGTGGTTTTTTGAAGGCTTCACCAGCTACTTTGACGACCTGTTGCTGCGCCGTGCCAAGCTGATCGACAACACCCATTACCTGAAGCTGCTGGGCAAAACCATCAACGCGGTGCGGCAAACACCAGGGCGCAAGGTACAGAGCGTGGCGCAAGCCAGCATGGACGCCTGGGTCAAGTATTACCGGCAAGATGAAAACACCGCCAACGCCACAGTGAGCTACTACACCAAGGGCTCACTGGTGGCGCTGTGTCTTGACTTGAGCCTGCGCCAAGGCGGCAAAACCAGCCTGGATGAGGTGATGCGCGCCTTGTGGCAGCGTTGCCAGGGCGGGCCGATGACAGAAAGCGACCTCTTGAGCGTCCTGTCAGACCTGTCGGGCCAACCATATGCAGACCAATTGCAGCAGTGGGTGCACGGCACGGACGACTTGCCGCTGCAAAAACTGCTGGAGTCACACGGCGTCCGCTATAAAAAAGAGAGCGCCTTACGGCCTGATCAATTGGGCTTACGGGTCAATGAGCACAAAGGCTTGCATGTCAAGAGCGTATTGCGCGGCGGCGCGGCAGAGCAAGCCGGCTTTGCGGCTGGCGACGAATGGCTGGGCGTGGAGGTCGGTCAGCCCAAAGCGCGTCAGACCTGGCGACTGAACAAGCTCGACGACCTGGCGCTGTACCTGGGCGAGGCAAACACGTTCAACGCCCTCGTGGCCCGTGACCAGCGGCTGATGACGCTGCACGTCTCCTTGGCCGGGCAAGTCAAGCAGGTCAGACTGTCCGCACGGGAGGAGAGCCAGGTCAATGCCTGGCTGGCACCTTGAAATCATCAAAAATAATAGCTACTAGTGCATATTAGATAAGGGCTATAAGCCACTTTCTCATACAAGAATCTCTTCACATTTACCAGGAGCACACATGACATATGAACTCATCACCGTCCGCACCGAGGCAGACAAAGTTGGCATCATCACCCTGAACCGCCCCAAGCAGCTCAACGCGCTCAACGACCAGCTGATGACCGAACTGGGTGCCGCCTTGCACATCTTTGACGCGGACCCGGCGATCCATTGCATGATCATCACCGGCAGCGAAAAAGCCTTTGCCGCAGGCGCAGACATTGGCGGCATGGCCAACTACACCTTTGCCGACGTCTACAAGGGCGACTACATCACGCGCAACTGGGAACAGATTCGTGCCATCCGCAAGCCCGTGATTGCTGCCGTGAGCGGCTTTGCGCTGGGTGGTGGCTGTGAATTGGCCATGATGTGCGACTTCATCATTGCCGCCGACAACGCCCGCTTTGGTCAACCCGAAATCAAGCTCGGCATCATCCCTGGCGCCGGGGGCACGCAGCGCCTGCCGCGCGCCGTGGGCAAGGCCAAGGCCATGGACCTGGCGCTGACGGGTCGCATGATGGATGTCACAGAGGCTGAACGCGCCGGGCTGGTGAGCCGCGTGGTGCCACTGGACAAACTGATGGAAGAGGCACTGGGCGCGGCCCTGATGATCAGCGAGTACTCGCAAGTGGCCACCATGGCGGCCAAGGAATCGGTAAACCGCGCGTTTGAGGGCACCTTGAACGACGGAATCATGTTTGAGCGCCGCCTGTTCCACGCCTTGTTTGCCACCGCCGACCAAAAAGAGGGCATGGATGCCTTCGTCAACAAACGCAAGGCGGTGTTCACCCACCAGTGAAAGGCAGCCTGGCCGAAACAGCGGTCGGTAAACCGCTATAATCTTGCCCTGTTGGTGATATAGCTCAGCTGGTTAGAGCGCAGCATTCATAATGCTGATGTCGGTGGTTCAAATCCACCTATCACCACCAAAATCCTTAAACCCGCATTGGCCAAAAGCCTTTGCGGGTTTTTCATTTACAGCGAGTTGTCCTCTTGGGGCTCAGACGCGGCACGTGCGGTGCGGTGGCCTGGTTTGGCCAGCAGCTCCAGGTAAAACGCGTCGCCGCCTTCTACAGCCACGGCATCAATCAAGGCGGTCAGCGTGGCGAAATGCACGCTCTGCGCGTTGTCAGCGCTGGTGCCAAACTGGCAGTCAAAGTCCCAAAAGTCCACGCCTTCGGGCAAAGCCTTGCGGCGCTCACGCTTCACGTATTGGCGAATCTCGTGCTTGGTGGCTTCGAGCACGCGGTCACGGTTTTTGCCTTCAATCGTCAGTTGGAATGTTTTTTTCATGAAATCCTTTGAATCAAGCTAAAACCAGCGGTCTACAGCCGGTTTTTGTAGGGGGTGATTATGCGGCCAGCCCCCACACAGGCGTTCAATCGCACAGCGCCAACCCAAACACGTAAACTGCTTACGCCACACGCCCTTCCCTCACTTACCCGTTCACCCCACCATGTCTTTTTCCACACTCGGCCTGTCCAGCGCCCTCACACAAGCCGTTCGCACCCTGGGGTTCGATGCGCCCACCCCGATCCAGCAAGGTGCCATCGGGCCTGCGCTGCAGGGCCAGGACGTGCTCGGCTCAGCGCAAACCGGCTCGGGCAAAACGCTGGCTTTCGCGCTGCCGCTGCTGCAGCGTTTGCAACCCAACACCAGCCGGGTGCGCCAGGCGCAAGCGCTGGTGCTGGTGCCCACACGCGAGCTGGCGGCGCAGGTAGGTGAGGTGTTGCAGGCACTGGCGCAACACTTGCCACAGCGCGTCAAGGTGTCGGTTTTTTTTGGTGGCGTGTCGATCAACCCGCAAATGATGGGCTTGCGCGGCGGCACCGATGTGGTAGTGGCCACGCCCGGGCGCCTGCTCGACCTGATGGCACACAACGCCTTGAAGCTCGACCACGTGGCCCTGCTGGTGCTGGACGAAGCCGACCGCATGCTCGACCTGGGCTTCGCCGACGAGCTGGCGCAGGTGCTGGCAACTTTGCCCGCCCAGCGGCAAAACCTGTTTTTCTCGGCCACCTTCAGCCCCGCCGTGCAAGCTCTGGCGCACACCCTGCTGCATGACGCGGTGCGGATCGAAGTGGACGCGACCCAGCAGCAACCCGTTGAAATCATTCAGCGTGCCATTGCTGTGGACACCTCCAAACGTACGCAGTTGCTGCGCCATTTGATCAAGCAGCACAGCTGGTCGCGGGTGTTGGTGTTTGTGGCAACCAAGTTCGCCGCCGAGATCGTGGCCGACAAGCTGCGCAAGGGCGGGCTGACGGCCGAGCCTTTTCACGGCGAGTTGAGCCAGGGCAAACGCACCCAGGTGCTGACCGACTTCAAGACTGAGCGCCTGAGCGTGGTGGTGGCCACCGATGTGGCCGCGCGCGGCCTCGACATCGCCAATTTGCCGGCGGTGGTGAACTTCGATTTGCCACGCTCCGCCAACGACTACACCCACCGCATTGGCCGCACCGGCCGGGCCGGAGAGCCGGGCCTGGCCGTGAGCTTTGTCAGCGCCACCTCGCTGGCACACTGGCACCTGATTGCCAAACGCCAGCAGCTTGCCCTGCCGCTGGAAAGCATCGAAGGCTTTGAAGCGCTGGAGGCCGCACCGCCCGCATCAAGCCAACCCGAGGCGCCAGGCAACGGGGGCGTCAAAGGCACTCGCCCGAGCAAAAAAGACAAGCTGCGGGCGCTCGCGGCGCAGACCAAACCGCTTGCTTGACGGCCGTCTGGCGCGGACATGCGCTGAGGCGTCGTCACTGCGAGTGCAGCGTGGCGGTCCATAGAGCTTAAAATCAGGACTTCTTTCACAGCCTCTGGATGAACACCATGAACCGCTGCTTCAACGCCTCCAAGGGCTTTTTTCCTGGGCTGACGGCTCTAATGATCAGCATGACCACCCTCGCACCGCAGCCGGTCACGGCGCAAGAGTTTGTGCGCCAATTCCCCGCTGCGGCACGGCGCGCCACCCTGGAAGTTACCACCCCGCCCAATGTGCTGATCAATGGGCAAGCTGAGCGCCTGTCGCCCGGTGCCCGTATCAAGGGCCTGAACAACCAGCTGGTCATGTCCGGCACCCTGATCGGCCAGCGTGTGCTGGTGAACTACTTGCGCGATCCGCAGGGGTTGGTGCATGAAGTCTGGATTTTGAATGAGGCGGAAGTTCGGCAAAAACGCAAAGGCATGGAGCCCATCACCAACTTCCTCTTTGGCTCGGACGCCGACCAGCCCAAGGCCGATGACGGCAAGACACCGTTCGACCAATTGCCAAAGTTCCCCCAGCAGTAGCTTCGTCAAGCGCCTCGGTCAGCCCTAGGCGGCACGGCAGAGCGTTCAATAAAATTTTTCAAAATTAACCTGTAGTCCTTATAAATATTGGGCTAGTAGCTATTTAATTGATAGTAATCAAGTGAGTTTGACCATGAGCAAAAAAGTCTTTATCAAAACCTACGGCTGCCAGATGAACGAGTACGACTCGGACAAGATGAGTGATGTGCTGGGCGCAGCACAGGGTTACGAGCCCACCGACAACGTTGAAGAAGCTGACCTGATTTTGTTCAATACCTGCTCGGTGCGGGAAAAGGCGCAAGAAAAAGTCTTCTCCGACCTGGGCCGCGTGAAACATCTGAAGAAAAAAGGCGCCCTGATCGGCGTGGGTGGTTGCGTGGCAAGTCAGGAAGGTGCGGCCATCATTGCCCGCGCGCCCTACGTGGACGTGGTCTTTGGCCCGCAAACCCTGCACCGCCTGCCACAAATGCTGAATGAGCGTGCGCGGCTGAACCGCTCGCAGGTCGACATCAGCTTTCCCGAGATCGAGAAGTTTGACCACTTGCCACCCGCCCGCGTGGAAGGGGCCAGCGCCTTTGTGAGCATCATGGAAGGCTGCTCCAAATATTGCAGCTACTGCGTGGTGCCCTACACCCGGGGCGAAGAAGTGCACCGCCCATTTGAAGACGTGCTGGTGGAAGTGGCGGGCTTGGCCGATCAGGGCGTGAAGGAAATCACCCTGCTGGGGCAAAACGTGAATGCCTGGCGTGCCCCGATGGGTGACACGGCTGAAATGGCTGACTTTGCCACCCTGCTGGAATACGTGTCAGACATTCCCGGCATTGAGCGCATTCGTTATGTGACAAGCCACCCCAACGAATTCACGCCGTCGCTGATTGCGGCTTATGACAAGCTACCCAAGCTGGTCAGCCACCTGCACCTGCCGGTGCAGCACGGCTCTGACCGGATTTTGATGGCCATGAAGCGCGGCTACACCGCCATGGAATACAAGAGCACGGTGCGCAAACTGCGCGCCATTCGCCCCGACATGGCGATGAGCAGCGACTTCATTGTGGGTTTCCCGGGTGAAACCGAGGAGGACTTTGGCAAGATGATGAAGCTGATTGACGACGTGGGCTTTGACAACAGCTTCAGCTTTATCTTCAGCCCACGCCCGGGCACGCCTGCGGCCAATCTGGCGGACGACACCCCGCACGAGGTCAAACTGCGCCGCCTGCAGCACCTGCAAAGCACCATCAACGACAGCATCAAACGCATCAGCGAGAGCCGGCTGAACACGGTGCAACGCATTCTGGTGGAAGGTGCCTCCAAACGCGATGCCACCGAGCTGATGGGCCGTACCGAGTGCAACCGGGTAGTGAATTTTGTTGGCCAACCGCGTTTGATTGGACAGATGGCGAATGTCAACATCACCGAGACGCGCACCTTTACGCTGCGTGGCGAGGTGGTGACCCGTGAGGCGCTGGCCGTTGTGGCCGCGCCAGCCTGACCGATAGGCCCTTTGGCGCTCGCTATACTTTTCTGGTTTTTCACAAAACGGATCAACCATGCTTTTCGCGCGGGGTCACCACAAACTGGCCGCCATCCTGGTCGTCAGCCTGCTTGGCGCTTTGTCGCCAGGTGGTCACCTGTCTGCTGCGCCGGTCGCCCAGCAGGATGCCACAGAACCCATGACAGGTGCCGTTGACCCAACTGAATTGGCTTTAGAACCTGCCGCGTTCACCATTGATGCTGGGGATGGCCGGGGCACAGCGGTCCAGGCACCTGGCGCCACACAGGGCCGAGTCACACGCGCCGAACGGGCACCCAGCCCAGCCAACCAGACGACTCAGCCAAAGCTTGAGTCACCAAATTCAGCAGCGCAGCAGCCCGGCGTCAACCCAGGATCGTATTTGGCTGCGGAAATTCGCAGCACCGTCAAGGAAAGCGTTCGCCCCATGCACGATCAACTCGTCGAATCAGGTGCGCTGGAAGTGTGGAACGACTTGAAGGCTGATCTCGGTCTGAGCAAGAACACATGGGGTGATGAAGGCGCCACAGACGTTAACCCTACCTTGCCCGGCCGCGTGGACGCGTCAAATTCGGCATCCTGGCAAGATCCGGTCCATCGGCCAAAGACCGCCGCGCAAGCCGAGATGGACCGGGAAATGGCTGCCCTGATGATGGACAAGCTCATCGAAGAGGTTAAACCATGGGTGTTCTCGCTGGTCGGCCTCTATCTGCTGGGTTACCTGATCAAAGCGGGTTATGACTATTCACAACGAAAAACAATACGCCGACGGGAACGTGCGACCGCGCTGGCCCGGCGCCGGTCAGCCCGCAAAGCCAGAAGTGTCAAATCTGATTTGTAAAGCTCCAGTCTGGCCCCCATGCGGGGATTGGCGTTTTTTCAGCCAGCAACGGCTGTTGCCGGTCTGTCAAAAAGGCATTTTTGGCATGCCCTTCGCCCCACCCATGCGTTTCATCATCTTCATCATGCCGCCGCCCTTCATCTTTTTCATCATGTCCTGCATTTGCTCAAATTCCTTGAGCATGCGGTTGACTTCCTGCACCTGAACGCCGGCACCGGCGGCAATGCGGCGCTTGCGGGTGGCTTTGATGAGTTCGGGCTTGCGCCGCTCCAGCGGGGTCATGCTCTGGATGATGCCTTCTTTGCGTTTGACATCTTTTTCAACCCGGCCCATGTCAACCTGACCGGCCTTGGCGGCCATGGCAGCGGGCAGCTTGTCCATCAAGCTTGAGAGACCGCCCATTTGCTTCATTTGCTGGATTTGCGCCAAAAAGTCGTTCAAATCAAAGGCCGCACCGCTTTTGACTTTGGCCGCCAGCTTTTGCGCGGCGGCCATGTCAACGCCGGCGGTCACTTGCTCGACCAGCGCCAGGATGTCACCCATGCCCAGTACCCGACCAGCGTGACGCTCGGCGTCAAACACCTCCAGGCCATCGAGCTTTTCGCTGGTGCCGGCAAATTTGATGGGTGCACCGGTGATTTGCCGCACGGACAGCGCCGCACCACCGCGTGAGTCACCATCGAGCTTGGTCAGAATGATGCCGGTCAAAGGCAGCGCTTCCTTGAAGGCCTTGGCCGTGTTGACCGCGTCCTGACCCTGCATGGCATCGACCACAAACAGGGTCTCGACCGGGTTGATGGCCGCGTGCAGGTCACGAATTTCACGCATCAGCGCTTCATCAATGGCCAGGCGACCCGCCGTGTCCACCAGCAACACATCAAAGTAATGCTTTTTGGCATAGTCCAGCGCGGCCAGGGCAATGTCCACCGGCTTTTGGTCAGGCGTGCTGGGGAACCATTCGGCGCCAGCTTGCGCTGTGACGGTCTTAAGCTGTTCAATGGCCGCCGGGCGGTACACGTCGCCAGACACGGTCAGCACTTTTTTGTGGCGCTTTTCGATCAAATGCTTGGCCAGCTTGGCGGTGGTGGTGGTTTTACCCGCCCCCTGCAAACCCGCCATCAGGATCACCGCGGGCGGCTGGGCTGCCAGGTTGATGTCGGCCACGCCATCGCCCATGGTGGCGGCGAGTTCTTTGTTGACGATGCTCACCAGGGCCTGGCCCGGCGTCAGTGAGCCCAACACCTCCTGCCCCAGCGCCTTCTCTTTCACTCGGGCAATGAAGTCGCGCACCACGGGCAGTGCCACGTCAGCTTCCAGCAGGGCCATGCGCACTTCGCGCAGCATGTCAGTGACATTGGCTTCGGTGATGCGGGCCTGGCCGCGGATTTCTTTCACCAGGCGGCTGAGTTTGTCGGTAAGAGCAGATGCCATAGGGGGGTGTTCCGGCGGGCGGAACCTGGGTTGGCGCCAAAAGGGAAATGGCGGAGTACAAAACGCTAAACTGCGCACATGATTTTAGCCAATGCTTCCCCGTTGACTTTGACCTTGGCTTTGGGTGCGTCTGCCGCCTACGCAGCGTCTGCTGCTGGCGCGTCTCGCTCTGGTCAAACCCTGTCCCGCACAACCGTGTGGCTGGCGTGGAGTCTGCACGGCATGCTGCTGGCGTGGGGACTGTGGGGGAGCGAGCCGCGTTTTGGTTTTGCCCCCGCGCTGTCGGTCACGGCATGGCTAGTCGGCTTGGTCTACGCGGTTGAAAGTCACTTTTATCCACAACTCAGAACGCCCTGGCTCCTCTCCGGCATGGCATCTGCCGCCGTGCTGCTGGCACTGCTGTTTCCGGGCAACACCTTACACCCCAGCGCTTCGGCCTGGTTGCCGCTGCACTGGGCCTTGGGCATTGCGTCTTACGGTCTGTTTGCGGTGGCCGTGGTGCATGCCTGGCTGATGACGCGCGCTGAAGCGCGCATGCGCATGGCGGCAAGCGCCTCGATGGGTCTGCCCTTGCTGACCATGGAGCGCCTGACATTTCGTTTTGTCAGCCTGGGTTTTGTGCTGTTGTCGGCCACCTTGCTGGCCGGCTTTTTCTTTGGCAACCAGTTGTATGGTGCCAGCCATGCCATCAAATGGGACCACAAAACCGCTTTTTCAGTGTTGTCATGGATGACCTTTGCGGTGCTCATGGTCGGCCGGTTTCGCTTTGGCTGGCGGGGCAAGCAGGCCATTCGCGTGCTGTATGCGGGCACCGGGTTGCTGCTGTTGGCCTATGTCGGCTCACGCTTTGTGATGGAAGTGATGCTGGGACGCACGCCATGAAGGTTTTGCTGATTTTGGTGGTGGTTCTGGCGGGTGTCTGGCTTTGGCGCAGCCGCCAGGTGCCTGTCGATAAAAAAAGACCGGCCACCCCAGCCGCAAAGCCCCTTGAAATGGTGCGATGCACCCAGTGTGGCATGCACATTCCTGACGCTGATGCAGTGCAAGGCAGGCTGGGGCCGTACTGCAGCCAGGACCACCTGAAACAGCTGGAACCCTGAATGGCCACACCGCCAGAGGCGACTGGCCGGCCTGGCCCCACGCTGCTGACGACGGGGCTGGCATCCAGTGACCACCCGCAAGAGTTCGAACGCCTTTGGCGTGCCTTCATGACGGCGCGTGTCACCTTGGGGTTAGTTCTGCTGCTGCTTCAGGGCGGCATCTTTTTTTTAGTGCCCCAACAAAGTGGCACGCCGCTGTTGGTTTGCGGTGCTTATTTTGTGGCAGCGCTCGCCGTGCGGCTGATGACACACCCTCAGCACCTTGGCCACACGTTTGACGTCCAATGGCTGCGCACGGTCGGCGTAGATTTAGTCACGTTTGCCGCCTTGCAGTCCTTGCAAAACAGCAGCATCAACTACGCGCCTTTGTTTGCCCTGCCGGTACTGATGGCGTCGGTCCTCGGGTCATTGACCGTGGCCATGGGCACTGCGGCGGGTGTGACACTGCTGCTGTTTGGCTACGCCGGTTGGTTGTCGGTGCAAACCCCCGCTGACACCACATCACACTTCATGCAGGCAGCCCTTACCGGATCAGGCTGTTTTGCAATCTCTTTCATAGCAAGCCAATTGGCCACCCGGCTCGCCAGTGTCGAGTTGAGCGCACAGCGCAGCCAGCTTGCGGCCACCATTCAGCGCCAGGTCAATGAGCTGGTCATTGCATCGCTCAATGACGGCATTGTGGTGGTTGACGAGCAGTTGTGGGTACGTTCAGCCAACCCGGCTGCCTTTGGGCTGTTGGGTTTGGCACCACAGCCAGCTGACACCGCATGGCCCTTGACGGGGCAAACGGGTTGGCAGGCGCTGCTGGGCCTGGTGGTGGTGTGTCACGCCACCCAACGCCCACAGCAGGCTGACCTAAGCATCCGCCTGGAAGGTCAGGGGATACGACATCTTCGCGTACGAACCCAACTCACCACGCCGCTGCAAGCACAATCACACGCCCTGTGCGTGGTTTTCATGCAGGATCAGCGCGAGATGCAAGCCCGCCTGCGAACTGAAAAACTGGCCAGCATGGGCCGCATGTCAGCGGCGGTGGCGCATGAAATCCGAAACCCGCTGGCCGCCATCGTGCAGGCCAACGCGTTGTTGTCTGAAGACCTCAAGGACCCTGGTCAACTCCGCATGACACAGATGGTGCAACAAAATGCCCAGCGGCTTGAAAAAATTGTGCGTGACATCCTGCACCTGGCGCACGCGCCCCATCGCTCTGAAGCCGAGCCCGGACAAATGATGGCCTTGGAAGACAGCATCGAACGCATTTGTCGCGACTGGCAGCACCAGGCCGCAGTCACTCACGCGCTCAGAATTGAATTGCCTGCAGGCCAACATTTCGTGTGGTTTGACACCGAGCACCTGCGGCGCATTCTGATCAATCTTCTTGACAACGCCCAGCGTTTTGCCAGCGGTTCCCAGGCCTCCATCCAGGTCAGTGTGAAAACCTCGAACACCAGCGAACCGATTGCCACAACCAACCTGTGTGTCTGGAGTGATGGCGGACCACTGGAACCTTCTGTGGAAAAACACCTGTTTGAACCTTTTTTTTCCAGCGACAGCCGCTCCAGCGGCTTGGGCTTGTATATTTGCCGCGAACTCTGCGAGAGTCATGGCGCCGGCATGGCTTATGAACGCAGTTTCCGGCTTATTCACCAAGAAATGCAACCAGGTAACGAATTCAGCGTGATGTTTTGCACCCAGCCCCCTGACACACAAGCCCTCACCAGCCATGCGGTAAACGCGTCATGAAGACCAACACGCCTCATGCACGGATTCTGGTGGTTGACGACGAGCCTGACCTGCGCACGCTGTATGAGCTCACCTTGTTGCGCGAAGGCTACCAGGTGAACACGGCGGGCGACCTGCAACAGGCACGGGCACTGTTGGCCGAACATCGATTTGATGTACTGATCACCGACATGCGCCTGCCTGACGGCTTGGGATTGTCACTGATCACTGAACTCAAGGCAGACCATCGGGATGAGCGCTGCGTGGTCATCACCGCCTACGGTTCGGCAGAAAACGCCGTTGAGGCCCTCAAAGGTGGCGCCTTTGATTACCTCACGAAACCGGTTGATTTAAAACAGTTCCGCCATGTGATTGCCACAGCGGTACTCAGTTATGCCTTGCCGCCGATGGCATTTCAAACTTCCGCGCCCGGCGGCAAACAGGCTGGTGCAGGTGCATTGGGTCAGCGGGCGCTGGATCGCTTGATCGGACAATCGGCTTGCATGCGCCAGATCAAGGAACGAATCGTCAAAGTGGCAACCAGCATGGCGCCTGTCCTGGTCACCGGCGAGTCAGGCACTGGCAAGGAGCTCGTGGCCTATGCCATTCACGCCAACAGCCACCGCACCAAAGGTCCTTGGGTGGCGGTCAATTGCAGCGCCATCCCCGAGGCCTTGCTGGAAGCAGAGTTTTTTGGCGCAAAAAAAGGGGCCTACACGGGGGCACAGGTTGACCGGGAAGGTTTCTTTCAAGCGGCCAGTGGCGGCACGCTGTTTCTGGATGAAATTGGCGATTTGCCTCTGCCCATGCAGTCCAAACTGCTGCGCGCCATCCAGGAGCGCAGAGTGCGGCCCTTGGGATCAACCCAGGAAGACGTCGTGGACGTCCGCATCGTCAGTGCCACACACAAAAATTTGGGGCAAGAGGTGCAAAAGGGGCATTTCAGGCAAGACCTTTTTTACCGGCTCAATGTCATTGACATGGTGATCGCGCCGCTGCGTGAACGCAGCCAGGACTTACCGGAGCTATGCAACGCGTTGCTATCGCGGATTGCCGAAGAAACTGGTATTGCCACACCGGTGATGCAAGTAGGTGCATTAGAACAACTGAGCGCCCTGACACTGGCGGGCAATGTTCGCGAGCTCGAGAACTTGCTGCACCGCGCCGTGGCACTCGGTGATGGCCAGAGCCTGCAATTTGAAAATCCAAATCCAGTGCCCACCCGCACGCTGCATAGCGCTGACCTGTTACCTGCGCAGGCAACGTCTGACGCCATTCCCGGCGACCTGCAGCAGTACCTGGATGACCTGGAGCGCAGCATCCTCAGTCGCGCCCTGCAGGCCACTGGCTTTAACCGCACTGCGGCTGCGGCACGGCTGGGATTGAGCCTGCGCCAGATGCGCTACCGCATCGCCCGCCTGCACATCGAAACACCCAACCAGGACGAGCCTGGCGACCCAAATGAAGAACCCTCTGCAAACATGCCGCTCTGACGACGCGCTGTGGCGCCGGGGGTGGTACCGCTTTGCTGCACACTTGGCATCGCCCAACTATGGTCCCCGCCCGCCACAGGCTCACGTGGATCTGGTCGTGCTGCATTCCATCAGCCTGCCACCGGGCCAGTATGGTGGGCCAGAAGTTCAACAGTTGTTTACCAACCAGCTTGACTGGCAGGCCCACCCTTACTTCAGGCAAATTGAGGGTTTGACCGTGTCATCGCATTTTTTCATCAGGCGCAACGGGGAGCTCTGGCAATTTGTCAGTTGTGATGACCGTGCCTGGCATGCAGGCGTGTCCTGTTACCGGGGCCGCCACAACTGCAACGATGACAGCATTGGCATCGAGCTTGAAGGCTTGGAGGGTGACCCGTTTGAGGCCGAGCAGTACGACACGCTGAGCGCGCTTTTCCCGGCCATCATGGGCCAATTTCCGATTGCCCACATTGCAGGTCATGAACACATCGCGCCAGGCCGCAAGGCCGACCCCGGCTCGGGCTTTGACTGGTCTTTTTTTGAGAAGAATTTGGCGCTTGGCGCCCAGTATTTACCCGTAGGGATACGCTGATTCGGCCGCCAGATAAGCCACCAAAACACGCCTTCTTTTGCACAATAAATGCCAAAATGCCACGCCAGTCGTGCGTCATGCGCTATCAAATTTACGTCTGGCGTCGTCTTTAACCCCTCCGCAGGCAACTGACCAAAAACACTACAGCTAGTGTTTTTCTTGTCACTAAACACCAGATATAGTGGTAAGCTCGCGCTCGGCTTTGACGCCGGTCTACGCGGCCTCGTCTTTTTAGCCCCCCAAATTCACAAAATTCAGTTTCTGAAGAGGATGCCATGCAAACTGCCCAAAACACGCCAACGCCACACCAAGCCAACATGCCGATGGTCACCGATCCAGTGGGTCTGCCCGTGTCCGCGCCGGGCTCGTTGAGCCAGTACCAGATCATTCGCCGCAACGGCGCGGTGGTGCCGTTTGAACCCAACAAAATTGCCGTGGCCATGATGAAGGCGTTTCTGGCCGTGCACGGCACACAAGGTGCGGCCTCGTCAAGCGTGCGCGAAACGGTGGAGGAACTGACGCAAGGGGTCATTCGTGCCCTGATGCGTTCACGCCCGGCAGGTGGCACCTTTCACATTGAAGATGTGCAGGATCAGGTTGAACTTGGTCTCATGCGCAGCGAACACCATGAAATTGCCCGTGCCTATGTGCTTTACCGTGAAAAGCGTTCACAGGAACGCGCTCTGAAAGTGACTCAGCAAACCCCTGCCGCGCCCACGCTGCATGCCATTGACCACGGCCAGCGCGTGGTGCTGGATCTGGTACGCCTGAAAAGCATCATCACGGATGCCTGCGTTGGACTGGGTGCTGATGTCCAACCCGAACCCATCATGGCGGAGACCATGCGCAACCTGTACGACGGTGTGCCCATGGACGAGGTGTACAAAGCCTCTGTGCTGGCTGCGCGCACACTGATTGAAAAAGACCCAGATTACACCTTTGCCACTGCGCGCTTGCTGTTTCACACCATTGCCAAAGAGGTGCTGGGCGAAGACGTGGCGCAAGCCGACATGCCGCAGGCCTATGCGGACTACTTTCCGCAGTTCATCAAGCGAGGCGTCGAGAACGAATTGCTGGACGAGAAACTGCAGCAATTTGACCTAGCACGACTGGCTGGCGCACTGAAAGCAGAGCGCGACCTGCAGTTCGACTACCTCGGCTTGCAAACGCTATATGACCGTTACTTCCTGCATGTTGGCAAACAGCGCATCGAACTGCCGCAAGCGTTTTTCATGCGCGTGGCCATGGGCCTGTCGCTCAATGAGATTGACCGTGAAGCACGCGCCATTGAATTCTACGAAGTGCTGTCTTCATTTGACTTCATGTCTTCCACGCCCACGCTGTTCAACAGTGGCACGCTGCGCTCGCAGCTTTCCAGTTGCTACCTGTCTACGGTGCCCGACAACCTGGACGGTATTTACGAGGCCATCAAGGAAAACGCGCTGTTGTCCAAATTTGCGGGTGGCCTAGGCAACGACTGGACACCTGTGCGTGCCTTGGGCAGCCACATCAAGGGCACCAACGGTGAATCGCAAGGCGTGGTGCCCTTCCTGAAAGTGGTCAACGACACCGCTGTGGCTGTCAATCAGGGCGGCAAGCGCAAGGGTGCGGTGTGCACCTACCTGGAAACTTGGCATCTGGACATTGAAGAGTTTCTGGAGCTGCGCAAAAACACGGGTGATGACCGCCGCCGCACGCACGACATGAACACTTCCAACTGGATTCCTGACTTGTTCATGCGACGTGTCATGGAAAAAGGCCAATGGACCCTGTTCTCACCCAACAACGTGCCAGACCTGCATGACAAATTTGGCATCGCGTTCGAAGAGGCTTACGTGGCCTACGAAGAGAAAGCTGCCAAAGGCGAGATCAAGCCATCCCGCACCGTGCAAGCCACCGACCTGTGGCGCAAGATGCTGACCATGCTGTTTGAGACCGGTCACCCTTGGATCACCTTCAAGGATGCCTGCAACATCCGCTCACCCCAGCAACATGCGGGTGTGGTGCATTCGAGCAACCTGTGTACCGAGATCACGCTCAACACCAGCAACACAGAAACAGCGGTTTGCAATCTGGGCTCAGTGAATCTGGTGCAACACATGAAGGACGGCAAGGTCGACCATGGCAAGCTGAAAAAGACGATCACCACCGCCATGCGCATGCTCGACAACGTGATTGACATCAATTACTACGCTGTCAAAAAAGCACGTGACTCCAACATGCGCCACCGTCCGGTGGGCTTGGGGTTGATGGGCTTCCAGGACAGCCTGTATGAGATGCGCGTGCCCTACGCAAGTGATGCTGCCGTGCAATTCGCCGATGAGTCCATGGAGGCCATTTGTTATTACGCCTATTGGGCCTCTTCCGAGTTGGCGCGTGAGCGTGGCCAATATTCCAGCTACAAGGGCTCGCTGTGGGACAAGGGTGTGTTGCCTTTGGACACGCTTGACATGTTGGCGAGTGCGCGTGGTGGCTATGTGGAAGTAGACCGGTCCAGTACACTGGATTGGGATGCATTGCGCCAAAAAATTGCCCGGGACGGCATGCGCAACTCCAACTGTGTGGCCATTGCGCCCACGGCCACCATTTCCAACATCATTGGTGTGGATGCATCGATCGAGCCCTGCTTTGGCAACCTGTCGGTCAAGTCCAATTTGTCGGGCGAATTCACCATCATCAACAACTACCTGGTGCGCGACCTCAAATGTCTTGGCCTGTGGGACGATGTGATGGTGATGGACCTGAAACATTTTGATGGGTCGCTCCGGCCCATCGACCGCATTCCTGCCGACATCAAGTCTTTGTATGCCACGGCCTTTGAAGTAGAAACCAGCTGGCTGGTGGAAGCCGCATCACGCCGGCAAAAATGGATTGATCAGGCACAGTCGCTCAACATTTACATGGCCGGCGCCTCGGGTAAAAAACTTGATGACACATACAAGCTGGCATGGGTCCGCGGACTGAAAACCACTTATTACCTGCGCACCCAATCTGCCACCCACGTGGAGAAATCCACGGTGGCCGCAGGTCGCCTCAACTCAGTGTCATCAGGTGGTCAGCAAGGCATGACTGCACTCGAGGCCGCCGCAGCCACAGCGCGCCAACAGATGGCCAGCACCCCAGCCACGGACGTCAAATTCTGCGGCGTGGATGACCCGACTTGCGAGTCCTGTCAGTAGGCGGCATGTGTTTGCACCTGATGCGATGTTGAAGCACCACATTCAACTTTGCATCAGGCGAAATTCACGCCTAAAGCCTTTCAATTTTCTGCGCATGCTCTCATAATCCACGAATTGGAAATCACTATGTTGTCTTGGGACGAAGAAGTTACACCTACTGCCAGTTTGCCTCCATCTTCCAGCCGGTCAGACCCGCTGATGGCCGCGCGTTTTTCAGGTCCATCTGCCACATTGGCCACAGCGCCTGTGAGCGCAACAGAGCCCCTTGTCAGCCGCCATCTGCCCACCACGCCAATGGCAGCGTTGGGCACAACACGTCGCGTCAACGCCGCTGACAAGCGCATCATCAACGGCAAAACTGATGTCAACCAACTGGTGCCATTCAAGTACAAATGGGCATGGGAAAAATACCTGTCCAGTTGTGCCAACCACTGGATGCCGCAAGAGGTCAACATGACCCGCGACATTGCGCTATGGAAAGACCCCAACGGCTTGACTGAAGATGAGCGCCGCATCATCAAACGCAACCTCGGTTTTTTCGTCACCGCAGATTCACTGGCTGCCAACAACATTGTGCTGGGTACCTACCGACATATCACCGCGCCTGAGTGCCGCCAATTTCTGTTGCGTCAAGCCTTTGAAGAAGCCATTCACACGCACGCCTACCAATACATTGTCGAGTCACTCGGTCTGGACGAAGGCGAGATCTTCAGCGCCTACAACGAGATCAAATCCATTCGTGACAAAGATGAATTTTTGATTCCCTTCATTGAAGCCATCATGGACCCACAGTTCAAGACCGGCACGCCCGAGGCAGACCAAACCCTGCTCAAGTCACTGATCGTCTTTGCCTGCCTCATGGAGGGCCTGTTCTTCTATGTCGGCTTCACGCAAATCCTGGCTCTCGGTCGTCAAAACAAGATGACAGGCGCTGCAGAGCAGTATCAGTACATCTTGCGTGATGAATCGATGCATTGCAACTTTGGCATTGATTTGATCAACCAGCTCAAGCTGGAAAATCCGCAACTTTGGACCGCTGAATTCAAGGCTGAGATCAAGACCCTCTTTGAGACTGCCGTGGAACTGGAGTACCGCTACGCTGAAGACACCATGCCGCGCGGTGTGCTGGGCATGAACGCCTCCATGTTCAAAGGCTACCTGCGCTACATTGCCAACCGCCGAGCCACCCAGATTGGTCTTGAGGTGCTGTTCCCCAATGAAGAAAATCCGTTCCCCTGGATGAGTGAAATGATTGACTTGAAGAAAGAGCGAAACTTCTTTGAGACCCGCGTCATTGAGTACCAATCCGGCGGCGCCTTGTCCTGGGAATGACCGCACGTCATGACCTTCCTATTTTCACAAATCTTTGACGCTGAGACAGGCGGTAAAGCTTTGTGGACCCACGTTCATGGTGCTGGGATCGAGCCCAACACCATGGATCACTTGACGCACACTGATTTGCGTGAAGTGCTCTTTGTAAATTGATCAAGGAGAACGATATGGCAACTGCAAAAAAACCAGCCGCAAAAAATGCGGCCCCAGCAACCAAGGCTGTCGTGGCCAGGAAGGTGGTGCCTGCTAAAAAGGCAGCCCCGGCAAAAGCCGCTGCACCAGCGAAAAAAGTAGTGGCAGCAAAGAAAACTGTGCCTGCGAAGAAGGCTTTAGCGCCTAAAGCTGCCCCAGCTAAAAAGGCGGCACCTGCCAAAAAAGTGGTTCCAGCAAAGAAGGCCGCGCCAGCCAAACCTGTGGCGGCAAAGAAAGCTGCTCCTGCTAAAAAAGCTGCTCCTGCTAAAAAAGCTGCGCCAGCCAAAAAGCGTGTTACAGCTGCACCAGCCCAAAAAGCTGTCGTTGCAAAAAAAGCGGCGACTAAATCTGCACCTGCGAAGAAAGCTGTGGTCGCAAAAAAACCCGCAGCCACACCAGTACCCAAGAAAGCCGCCAAACCCGCAGCAAGACCTGCACCTGCTGCCAAAACCACGCTCAGCCCGAAAGCTGCATGGCCATTTCCCACAGGCTCAAAACCCTGAGCGTCTGGCGCCCATGCAAGCCCGTTGCATCCATGCATCGGGCTTTTTTTATGTCTTCATCAGGGATAAAAAACCAGCATCCGGTAGCCGAGTACGCGCGGCGCAAGCGCCGTTGAATTCATCCGCAACGACACAGCGGCAGACCAGTCGGCTCCAGCAGCGATTTCACCCCCTACTGCGCCCAAGTCCCTGCTGGAAAAAACCCGTCGGTAAACCGGCAGGTCTTGTGCATCTGTCAACGCCAACTCAACGGCCGGAAATGCCAGCGGCAACGTTGAAACGTTTTTGACGGTAAAAGTCAACCGGTAGGTCTCTTTGCCGATTTGATGAAACCCCACAGAATCAACATTCAGCGCTTCAATGCGCTGCAGGGGCTGTACTTCGCAGTTGGCAAATCCGCAAAAAGCTAACAGCATGGGTCTCCGGTCCGGTTGCTGCGCTGCCAACCGATCCCGCTCCAGGTACACCCACTGGCCCAGTAAAGACAATCCGAGCGCAAAGCTCATGAAGAACAATGTACCGCGCACCATCGGCTTTCGCCAGAACGCATGGCGGTTATCAGCTTGTAAAAATGTAAGTTGTGCCGTGCCTGGGAGGCTATCGTCTGAAAGACTGACGGTCGCGCTGTCCTTCAGCGCGGCGTCGTCCCATCGCACCTGAATTGGCTCTGGGTGCGGCTCAAGTTCAAGCGCATGCTCTGGCAATGACAGGTGCTCTGCGAATGGGCTAGGGCCTGCAATTTGCGCCTCAAGATTTGCTGAAATATCAACTTGCGCCTCTGAGGGCATCGCCTCTGCGATGCTGGCTTGCTTAGGAATTTCCGCCCCAGAATTCAACTCCGCGCCTGGATCCGGGCTCTGGGCAAGCAAACTTTGATCACTCAAGTCAGCCTCAAAGACAGCGACAGCAGCCTGCAGCAAGACACCATCTTCAACGTCTTGTGAATCCTGAAAATCTACCGTTGAGGGGACATCAACCTCGGCTCGACTTGGCGGATCCGGGTCAATGGTGGCCTCTATGAGATGCTGTGAGGCATCAAATATGTCCCCGCACTGGCCGCACTTCACCCAACCCTCGGAAATGCGCAACTGGTCTGGCACCACCCGGTACAGGGTTGTGCAGGCCGGGCAACGGGTCAGCAGGCTCATGAAACGATGTGTTAAGCGAGCATGCGACAGAACCCGTCAGTTTGACGCGGTCATCAATATCCAGCCGTCTTCGGTATCGGCCACACGCAAGGCGCAATATGGCGCATAGGCGCTCTTCAATTCATCCGCCTGACGCGCCAAAATACCCGCCAAGACCAAGGATCCACCGGGTGCGACACGCGACCACAAGAGGGGAGCCAACACCTTCAAAGGCGTGGCTAAAATATTGGCCAAAACGGTCTGGTAAACACCTGTCACGATGTCTGGCAGTCCTGTACGCACAGTCACATGGTTGGCTTGCGCGTTCAGCACCGTGGATTCAACCGCCGCAGGGTCAATGTCCACCGCGTCAACGTCACTGGCACCAAACTTTGCCGCACCGATGGCGAGGATGCCCGAGCCACAGCCGTAGTCAAGGACACGGGTCAAGCCCGCCTTTTGGTCTGCATCAGCCTGACCCTGGCGAGCGATCCAGCGCAAGCACATCCGCGTCGTCGGGTGGGTGCCCGTGCCAAAGGCTAACCCGGGGTCAAGCCGGATCACGGTACGCGCTTGTGCGGGCGGTTCGTGCCAGGTCGGGACGATCCAGAACTCAGGTGTGATGTCGACCGGCGCAAACTGTGACTGCGTCAAACGCACCCAGTCCTGCTCCGGCACGTTCTGAACACCCAAAACCTCACAGCCACCAAAAAATTCCTGCACTTGCAACAACTCAAGCGCAGCCTGGGCTATTTCACGGGTATTGAACAAAGCCAACACCCGAGAGCGCTGCCACCCCTCTTTGGGCGGCGGCATGCCGGGTTCACCAAACAAAGCCTGCTCGGCATCCGTCTGCGCATCCGCATCTTCCACGCTGACACTCAAGGCATCCAAGGCGTCGAGCGCGTCGCTCACGGCTTCGACCCGGTTTTCCGGGCACATCAATCGCAGTTCAAACATGGGCCAAACCCATCAGCGGGTGTGATTGGCAAGCCAACCTTCAAGGTAATGGATGTTGGTGCCACCTTCCATGAATTTGGCATCCACCATTAATTCACGGTGCAAGGCGATATTGGTGTTGATGCCCTCGATCACGGTTTCACCCAGAGCGGTGCGCATGCGCGCCAAAGCCTGCTCCCGGGTGTCACCGTGCACAATGATTTTGCCGATCATCGAGTCGTAATTGGGCGGCACGAAATAATTGGTATACACATGCGAATCCACCCGAACCCCAGGACCACCGGGTGGGTGCCACATGGTAATGCGCCCAGGGGAAGGAATGAACTTGTAGGCATCTTCAGCGTTCAAGCGGCACTCAATGGCGTGGCCGCGAATCTGGATCTGGCGCTGGGTAAACGGCAGTTTTTCGCCCGCCGCCACCATGATTTGCGTTCTGACAATGTCAATGCCGGTGGTCATCTCGGTCACCGGGTGCTCAACCTGCACGCGGGTATTCATCTCAATGAAGTAAAACTCGCCGTCTTCGTACAAAAACTCAAACGTACCGGCACCCCGGTAGCCAATTTTTTTGCACGCCGCCACACAACGCTCGCCCACACGCTCGATCAACTTGCGGGGAATGCCAGGCGCGGGCGCCTCTTCAATGACTTTCTGGTGTCGGCGCTGCATGGAACAGTCGCGCTCACCCAGGTACACCGCGTTTTTGTATTTGTCGGCCAAAATCTGGATCTCAACGTGCCGCGGATTCTGCAGGTACTTTTCCATGTACACAGCAGGATTGCCAAAGGCGGTACCGGCTTCGTTTTTCGTCATGGCCACCGCGTTGATCAATGCTGCTTCGGTGTGCACCACCCGCATGCCCCGACCGCCACCGCCGCCAGCGGCCTTGATGATGACCGGATAACCCACTGATTTGGCAATGCGCTTGATCTGAACCGGATCGTCAGGCAATTCACCTTCAGAGCCAGGCACGCAAGGCACACCGGCCTTGATCATCGCCTGCTTGGCTGCCACCTTGTCGCCCATGATGCGAATCGACTCTGGTGTGGGGCCAATGAACTGGAAACCGCTGCGCTCTACCCGCTCTGCAAAGTCGGCGTTTTCGCTCAAAAACCCGTACCCAGGGTGGATGGCTTCCGCATCAGTCACTTCTGCGGCCGAGATGATGGCAGGCATATTCAGGTAGCTTAGCGTCGACGATGCCGGGCCAATACACACCGCTTCTTCAGCCAGCTTGACGTACTTGGCCTCGCGGTCAGCTTCCGAATACACCATGACGGCCTTGATACCAAGCTCCCGGCAGGCGCGCTGAATGCGTAAGGCGATTTCACCGCGGTTGGCAACCAGAATTTTTTTAAACATGGGCTAGGCCTGCGGTCATTCGATGATGAACAGGGGCTGGCCGTATTCCACGGCCTGTCCGTTGTCAGCCAGGATGCGGCGCACCGTACCCGTTTTGTCAGATTCGATTTCATTGAGTATTTTCATAGCCTCAATGATGCACAGGGTTTCGCCCTCTTTGACAGCGTCGCCAATCTCGACAAACGATTTTGCGCCCGGTGTCGCCGAACGGTAAAAAGTACCTACCATCGGCGACTTGACGGTGTGCCCGGTCTCCACGGGCGCGGCTGCGATGGGTGCCGACTCGGTCGCCACTGCCTGCGGCAGCAATGATGCAGGAGCCATCGGCTGGCCGACTGGCTGATACTGCTGAACCATCACACCACCACCTTTGACAATACGAACCTTGCCTTCAGCTTCGGTGATTTCGAGCTCCGAGACATTTGAGTCCGATACCAGATCGATCAATGTTTTGAGTTTTCTGAGGTCCATGAGGTCTCCAACGAAAAATAGATAACAGCCAACAAGATTGAGCTTGGAATTTGACTAAATTACAGTAATTTTCATCAAAACAAGCTAACAGCGGCTTATTTTATATGGCATTTGAATTAAGCTTCAAATTGGCATCTGCGTCCACGCGCTCAGGTCATCAGGCGTGAGCTTGCCCATTTTACGGTGCAGCACGGTGCCAGCAGAGCCAAAAACCACCGTGAAGGGCAAGCCACCACTCAAATTCCCCAGTGACTTGCTAACCTCAATGCCAGGAAAACCAGCCAAAGCCACCGGAAACGCGAGTGGCGACTGGGTCAAAAATCGAGTCACCGGTGCGGCTTGATCTACCGCCAAACCGAGCACTTGCCAACCTTTAACCTTGTTTTGATTGAAAAAAGCGTTCAATAACGGCAGTTCTTCCACGCACGGAGGGCACCACGTGGCCCAAAAATTCAACACCAACGGCTTGCCCTTGAACGACGTGGTTGCCAACATGGTGCCATCCAACTGGGCAAACTGCTGCTGCCAGAAGCTACGCTCAGCATCAGAGAGCGCTTGCGATTCGCGCTGAAACGTGCGCCAGGCCAGACCCGCGCCGACACCTGCCAAACCCAAGCCTGTAGCCGCTGCCAGCCAACCCCGCCGGGATGCGGTCGGCTCACTCATGCAGACACCACCTGCAGCAAGCGCCGCACTGCAACTGCATCACCCCGGGGCGAACGCCCCTTGGCATCCAACTTGAGCGCACCGCGCACATCGTCAAAGTCATAAATCATCAAATGCAAGCCAATCTCTTCTTTCAATTCTGCACAGAATGCATGCACGCTCAAGGCCTCCACAGGCTCGCCTGTGAAACCTGTGACCGTGCGCGGCAGATAGTTCACACACTGGTCAATCAACGCGATTTCAGCTGATTTGCTGTCATCACAAAACAATTGCAAATAAATGTCAGAGTTTTTTGTTGCCGTACCGTGCCAGACGGCACCGCCAAGGTAAGGGCGAAACTCAGTGAGGCGCTCCATCCAGAGCAAGGCCAGTCGCCGCAGCGCCAGCAACTCCTGCGGCTGGGTGTCGGCACAGAACACCTCAATGTAGTCCAGCACCGCTTCTTCCAGCACCTCGTTGGAAGGCAGCGCGCCACGCCCGCTCAAACCCAGTTGCTTGGCCGCACGGCGCTTGGCCGGGCCGTACTCCAGGCCCTCTTCCACCACCCAGCGGGCGGCCAGTGCGGCAATTTCGGTGGATACATCGGTCGTCATCTGCGTATTTTGCCCTGATTCAAGGCCACCGGGCGCGCATGGGGAATGCCCCGTTTGCGTGACACCGGCCGGCCTAAAATCTGACCATGCACATTCACATTCTTGGCATCTGCGGCACCTTCATGGGCGGGCTTGCCGCCTTGGCACGCGAAGCCGGCCACAAAGTCACCGGCTGCGACGCCGGCGTTTACCCCCCCATGAGCGACCAGCTCCGCGCACTGGGCATTAACCTGGTTGAAGGCTTTGCGGCCGACCAACTGACCCTCCAGCCCGACATGTTCGTGGTCGGCAACGTGGTCAGCCGCGCGCACCTGGTCGACGGCACGCCCAAATTTCCGCTGATGGAAGCCATTCTGGATGCAGGCCTGCCCTACACCAGCGGACCACAATGGCTGGCTGAACACGTGCTGCAAAGCCGCCATGTCATCGCCATTGCCGGCACTCACGGCAAAACCACCACCACCGCCATGACCAGTTGGATCCTGGAGGCGGCGGGCCTGCAGCCTGGTTTTCTGGTAGGTGGCGTGCCGCTGAACTTTGGTGTCTCCGCCCGACTTGGCCAGGGCAAAACCTTTGTCATTGAAGCTGATGAGTACGACACGGCGTTTTTCGACAAGCGCAGCAAGTTCGTGCACTACCGGCCTCGCACGGCGGTGCTGAACAACCTGGAGTTCGACCACGCCGACATTTTTGACGACCTGGCGGCGATCGAGCGGCAATTTCACCACCTGGTGCGCACCGTTCCCGGCAAGGGCGCTCACGGCAGCGGCCGAGTCGTGGTGAACGGGCTGGAGGAAAGCTTGGCACGGGTGCTGCATATGGGCTGTTGGAGCGAGGTGCGCAGCTTTGGGGCGGCAGTGAGCGACTTCACGGCGCAGGGTGAGGCCAGCGACTTTGATGTGTTGCAGCAAGGCCAAATGGTCGGCCATGTGTGTTGGCCATTGACCGGCACCCACAACCAGCTCAACGCCCTGGCGGCCATGGCGGCCGCCGAGCACGTCGGTGTGTCACCCGCCCTTGCCGCACAAGCACTGGGCAGCTTTGAGAACGTGAAACGCCGCATGGAGCTGCGCGGCACGGTCAGGGCTGCGGACGGCGTCATCACGGTGTACGACGACTTTGCTCACCATCCTACCGCCATACGCACCACGGTGGACGGGCTGCGCCGCACTTTGAGCGCGGGTGAGCGCATTCTGGCAGTGTTTGAGCCACGCTCCAACACCATGAAACTCGGCACCATGAAGGCACAACTGCCCTGGAGCCTTGAAAACGTCGACCTGGCTTTTTGCCACAGTGGCGGACTGGATTGGGATGCCAGCGAGGCGCTGGCGCCCATGGGCGCACGCGCGGCCGTGGCAGACAACATTGACAGCTTGGTGGCGCAAGTCTCCCGGGTGGCACGCAGCGGTGACCACATCCTGTGCATGAGCAACGGCGGCTTTGGCGGGGTCCACACCAAGCTGCTTCAGTTACTACAAAATAAATAGCTACTAGCTCTTATTACATAACGGCTAGAGGCCTAAAAGACCACAAACTATGGTCAAAGTGCGCGGCGCGCCAACACGGCTTGCGACAACACGTCCAGGCACGCCAGCGAATCATCCCAGCCCAGGCACGCATCGGTGATGCTCTTGCCGTATTCAAGCTTGTCGGTTTTGTCCTTGCCGGGCGTGAACTTTTGCGCACCCGCCGTCAGGTGGCTTTCAACCATCACACCAAAGACCTGGTGTGAGCCAGCGGTGATTTGCGCGGCTATGTCACGCGCCACCTCCAGCTGCTTTTCATGCTGCTTGCTGCTGTTGGCATGGCTGCAGTCGACCATCAGGGTGGCGGGGAGCTTGGCTTTTTCAAGTTCGGCACAGGCTGCGGTCACACTGGCTGCGTCATAGTTGGGGGCTTTGCCGCCGCGCAAAATCACGTGGCAATCCTTGTTGCCGTTGGTTTGCACGATCGCCACCTGGCCGCTCTTGTGCACCGACAGAAAATGATGGCCACCCGCCGCCGCCTGAATCGCATCGGTAGCGATTTTGATGTTGCCATCGGTGCCATTCTTGAAACCGATGGGCGCTGACAAGCCGGAGGCCAACTCGCGGTGCACCTGGCTCTCGGTGGTGCGCGCGCCAATCGCGCCCCAGGAAATCAAATCACCCAAATACTGGGGTGAGATCACATCGAGGAACTCGCTACCAGCCGGCAGCCCCAGGCGGTTGATTTCGATCAGCAACTGGCGGGCAATGCGCAGGCCCTCGTCAATTCGGAATGATTCGTCCAGGTAGGGGTCGTTGATCAGACCCTTCCAGCCGACCGTGGTGCGCGGCTTCTCGAAGTAGACGCGCATCACAATTTCCAGCGAGTCTGCATATTTTTCGCGCTGGACTTTAAGCTGGCGGGCGTAGTCGATGGCCGCAGCCGGGTCGTGAATGGAGCACGGGCCAATGATCACCAGCAGGCGGTCGTCCTTGCCCGCCATGATCTGGTGGATGTGGCGCCGGGTGCTGCTGATCATCTTCTCGACCGGTGTGCCAGCTATCGGGAAGAACCGAATCAAATGCTCTGGAGGGGGAAGCACGGTGATGTCCTTGATGCGTTCGTTGTCGGTCTGGCCGGTGCGGTCAGTGGCGGGGTTTTGCGCACTGGCACCCCAGGCATCTTTATCAGCAATCGCTTTGGCAGTCATGAAGAGTTCCTCACAGGGTTGAAATCAAAAACACATAAAAAAACCGCCGGTGCTGCCGGCGGTTTTTGGAAGATCAGGACGTTTTGTTCAGGAACGTTTAGAACTCTCTACCGCCGGCGGCGCTTGAGAACCAAAAATAGCTAAAGAAAAAGGTAGCTGACTTCATAGGACTGGAATGTAGCACAGACATTTCACCAAAAACTTACAGTGCGCCAGCGGGCTGGCCACAAAGGTTACGCCGTGCCGCCGACGGTCAAGCCGTCAATGCGCAGCGTAGGCTGCCCGACACCCACTGGCACGCTCTGACCCTCTTTGCCGCAGGTGGCAGCGGCAGCAGCGGCGGCTGCAGGGCGTGCGCCACGACGAGCAGCTGGGGGCTGGGCGGGAGAAATAATCAGCGCTCGCTGGACGGGAGAAACAAACGAACAAAAAAACAAACCGGCAAAGAAACAAACAAACAAGCAAGCAAGCAGACAGACAAACAAATCAACCAGAAAAATAATACGAGCAACTAAAAAAATCAATCCGTTGTTCAAATGTCGCACC
>JBBQZG010000024.1:0-30737 GCA_038207945.1 Burkholderiales bacterium | reverse complement strand
CCAGGAGGTGAAGCAATTGCATCTGCCGGGCAAACGCTAAGGGCGACACATACAAACTTCTGAATGGTGCGCCCTTGGGCGCAGCCGCATCAATCTGGTGATACACCAAGATGGGAATGGGCGAGGGGTTAGCGCAAAAGTTTACTTGCATCACCATTCACCCCTATAGCAACACAATATCGTATTGCTCCTGCCCCATGGCGCTCTCACTCTGCAGGGAAACCGGCTTGCCAATGAACTCGCTCAAGCCCGCCAAATGCTGGCTTTCTTCGTCCAAAAACAGCTCGATCACCTTGGGCGACGCCACCACACGGAACTCCTTGGGGTTGAACTGCCGGGCTTCGCGCAATATCTCGCGAAAGATATCGTAGGCCACACTGCGCGCCGTTTTGACAATGCCTTTGCCGCTGCATACCGGGCAAGGCTCACACAACATGTGCGCCAGCGATTCGCGGGTGCGCTTTCGCGTCATTTCAACCAGGCCCAACTGGGAAAACTCGCCGCACATGGTTTTCACACGATCGCGCGCCAGCTGTTTGCGGATTTCTGCGAGCACCGCCACACGGTGTTCTTCCGGCACCATGTCGATGAAATCCACGATGATGATGCCGCCCAGGTTACGCAGGCGCAGTTGCCGCGCAATAGCCTGCGCAGCTTCCAGATTGGTCTTGAAAATGGTGTCGTCGAAGTTTCTGGCGCCGACAAAACCGCCGGTATTCACATCCACGGTGGTCAGTGCTTCAGTCTGATCCACGATCAGATAGCCACCCGATTTCAACTCGACCCGACGTCCCAGCGCCTTGGCAATTTCTTCGTCTATGGCATACAGGTCAAAAATCGGCCGCTCGCCTTTGTAATGCACTAGTTTCTGAGCTGCCGCGGGCATGAACTCCTGGCCAAACGCCTTCATCACCGCAAACTGTTCCAGAGAATCCACCTTGATAAATTGCGTGTGCTCAGAGGTCAGGTCACGCAAGACCCGCTGCGACAAACTCAAATCCTGATGCAGCAGCGACGTGACAGGCAAACGCGTGGCGGCTTCACGAATACGCTTCCAGGCCTTGCGCAGGTAAGCCACGTCGTCGGCCAGCTCCAGTTCGGTTGCATCTTCACCATTGGTGCGCAAAATGAAGCCACCACCTTCGTCCCCCACCAAGGTTTGCAGGTGTTGACGCAACGCATCACGCTGTGCCTGGGGAATTTTTTGCGACACACCAATGTGGTCGTCCTGCGGTAAAAACACCAGCATGCGCCCGGCAATGCTGATCTGTGTGGACAACCGTGCACCTTTGCTGCCAATCGGGTCTTTGATCACCTGAACCATCAGGCTCTGGCCTTCAAACACCTGCTTTTCAATCGGGATTTGCGGTGCTGAACTGCGCGCCATCGAGATCGTTTCGCCCTCGGCCGGCGGGTGCCAGACATCGGCCACATGCAAAAATGCAGCGCGCTCCAAGCCAATGTCGATGAACGCCGATTGCATGCCCGGCAAAACACGCGCGACTTTGCCCAGATACACATTGCCCATCAGACCACGTTCGAGCGTGCGCTCTACGTGCAACTCTTGCAGCACACCGTTTTCCACCACTGCCACACGGGTTTCCTGTGGCGACCAATTGATCAAAATGTCTTCTTGCATAAATATTTATTATATGAAAAAAGTGCCTCTAGCCCTTATTGATAAAGCGTAAGTAGCTATATAAACACTAGCAATTGAAACCCATCGCCCGCAGCAGCTGTGCAGTCTCAAACATGGGCAATCCCATGATGCCGGTATAACTGCCGCTCAAATGCGAAATGTGCGCGGCAGCCCTGCCCTGCACCCCATACGCACCGGCTTTCCCCATGGGCTCACCCGTGTCAACGTAGGCGGCAATTTGTGTGTCACTCATCGGTGCAAAAGTCACCCGTGATGTCGACACCGCCTGCAATCGCTTTTCCATTGTGCCCACAGCCACCGCCGTCAACACGCGGTGCGTCTTGCCCGCCAGAGTCGCCAGGATACGCGCCGCGTCCGCAGCGTCAAGCGGCTTGCCAAGAATGGCGCGCCCCAAGGCCACCGTGGTGTCCGAGCACAACACCGGCGCGGCAGGCAACCCCAGCCGTTGACGTCGCGCCAAGGCTGCATCAAGCTTGAGTTGTGTCACACGCTGCACGTAAGCCAGTGGAGCCTCACGAGGCAATACCACCTCGAGTGCTTCCGCATCTTCATGCGGTTCAGGAAGCAGCAACTCATAAGCCACACCCAGTTGCTCCAGCAACTGCCTGCGCCGGGGGCTTTGTGAGGCCAGGTAAACAAATTTATTCATGCCTGCTGCTAAATTTCCATCACTCGCGGTGGTACGGGTGATTCGCATTGATCGACCAGGCACGGTAGAGCTGCTCGATCAGCAGCACACGCACCATGGCATGTGGCAGTGTGAGGTCAGACAGGCGTATGCGCTCATGCGCGGCCTGCCTGAAAGCGGGGTCCAGCCCGTCAGGGCCGCCAATCACCAGCGCCACGTCGTCTCCGCTGAGTTGCCAGTCTTTGAGCTTGCCCGCCAAGGCCATGGTGCTCACGGTGGTGCCTCGCTCATCCAGCGCCACAATCCTGAAACCCTTCGGGATGGCCGCCTCAATGCGGACACGTTCGGCCGCATACAAGGTTTCAAGCGATTTGGACGCGCGCGGCTCGGTTTTAACAGCCTTCAGCTCCACCTTCAGCTCAAACGGGAAGCGCTTCGCGTAGTCGTCCCAAGCTGTTTGCGCCCAGTCAGGCACGCGCTGACCCACAGCAACAATCAGCAGACGCACAATCAGACTTTACGGGCAGGGGCTTTTCTTGCAACTGTTGGTTTGCTAACGGCTTTTTTGGCAACCACTTTCTTTGCAGCTGGTTTGCCAGGCGCGTTCACCACCAGGGTCTTGATACGCGGCTTGGCCACAGGCGCAGCACCAGCGGCGGTAGCTCTTGGCTTGGCCGGCGACTTGACTGCGGCCTTTTTCGCAGCGGCAGCTTTTGCGTCTGCCGCTTTTTGCATTTGTGCACGCGACGGAAAGGCTTCTTCCACACCTTTTTTGGCGGCACTGGAGCGCCGCAGGCTGGATGCATCCTTGGCAACGGGGCCCGGCTTGGCTGCTTTGACTTCTGCCACTGTCACGGGCTTTGCGGCACCCAGTTTCAGGCGCACCGGCTTTTCACCCCATAACTCTTCCAGGTTGTAATAGGTTCTGATGTTGGGCTGCATCACGTGCACCACCGCCTGGCCGCAGTCCACAATGATCCACTCGCCATTGGCCTCGCCTTCCATACGTGGCTTGGGAAAACCAGCTTCACGTACCGCGTCCATCACACTGGCCGCCAGTGCCTTGGTTTGCCGGTTTGAGGTACCCGAAGCCACGATGACGCGCTCAAACAGCGATGAAAGATGCTCGGTGTCAAACACCACAATGTCCTGCGCCTTGACATCTTCGAGCCCATCCACAATGGCGCGCTGAAGTTTCTGGACGTCTTTTTTGGCCACGGTGGTGGATTCTGGCTTGACGGCTGCGGGCTTGACGGCACTGGTCTTGATCGCGGGCTTGGTGGCAGTTTTGGCGGGGGTTTTGGTAGTCATCAAATGGATTGGTAAAGGTGGTGGTCGGCAATATAACGTGCAACGGCATCAAGCACCAGCGCATCTACGGGTTGCCGTGCTGAAATTGTGGCGCGAATCTGTGTGGCGCTGATCGTCAAGGCGGGCATTTTCAGGTGAAAAAACCGAGCTGGAAATAATTTTTCTGCATCAAACAAGGTGCTGGCCCTTGCTGAATCTACGCGATCAGCTACACAAATTATAGCTAATTGCAAAATGTCCTGCCATGCCCGCCAAGTGGTCAGCGCCGCCGCTTGGTCAGCGCCCATGATCAGAAACAATTCAGCATGCGGCTCGGTCTGGGCCAAGCCGCGCAAGGTATCAATGGTGTAGCTCGGGCCGCTGCGCTTGATTTCTTGCGCATCGACAAGCACATTCGGTAAGTTTGAGAATGCCAGTTGCGCCATCGCCAACCGATGCTCGGGCGCGGTTAGGGTTTGCGCTTTGTGCCAGGCCTGACCAGTGGGGATGACACGGAGTTCATTCAGGCCAAGCTCTGCCATGGCGGATGTCAGCAAAGCCTGATGCGCCAAGTGCGGCGGATCAAACGCGCCGCCAAACACGCCAATGCGCCGGGGCTTCATCACCTCAGGCATCAAACCCAATCCCGGCGCACCAAAAATTTGCTGTAAAGCTCGGCTTCGGGCGTGCCTTGTTGCGGCACTTGGCTGTAAGCCCAACTGACCAGCGGTGGCATGGAAAGCAAGATCGACTCGCTTCGCCCGCCCGACTGCAGCCCAAAGTGCGTGCCACGGTCCCACACCAGGTTGAACTCGACATAACGGCCACGCCGGTACAACTGAAACGCCCGTTCGCGCTCGCCGTAGGGCATGTCCTTGCGGCGCAACACGATGGGCAAATAGGCCGTCAAAAACGCATCGCCCACTGACTGCATCATGGCCAGGCTTTGCGCAGGGCCCAGTTCAGAAAAGTCATCAAAAAACACGCCGCCCACGCCGCGCTGCTCCTGCCGATGCTTGAGGTAAAAATACTCGTCACACCAAGTTTTAAAGCGCGGGTGTTTGTCATCGCCAAACGGTTGCAACGCTGTCTTGCAGGTGTTGTGAAAGTGCACTGCGTCTTCATCAAAGCCGTAATACGGGGTCAAGTCCATACCGCCGCCAAACCAGCAGACCTCGCGCCCGTCTGGTGCTTTGGCCGAGATCATGCGCACATTCATGTGGACTGTTGGCACGTAGGGGTTGCGCGGGTGAAACACCAGCGACACGCCCATGGCTTCAAACGGTGCACCAGCAAGTTCCGGGCGGTGCTGCGTGGCCGAAGGCGGCAGTTTGGGACCACTCACGTGGGAGAAGCCACAGCCAGCGCGCTCAAACACCGCGCCACCTTCCAGAATCTGCGTGATGCCACGGCCTTGCAGCATCTCACCGGCTGGTTTTTCCCAGGCATCGGTCAGAAATGACCCACCATCGAGTTCTGCAATGGCGCCGGTGATGCGCGCTTGCAGGCCGCGAAAATACGCACTGACCTCCTGCGCGGGCGACATACCCAAGCTCATGCGCCATTGCCCTTCACGGCACGGTGGCCAATGTCAGTTCGGTACTGCATGCCGTCGAAGGTGATGCCGGCGGTCACCTCATAGGCACGCTGCTGCGCCAGACGCACGTTGTCTGCCAACACGGTGACACATAACACGCGGCCACCGGATGTCACCAATTGGCCCTCTTTCAACACGGTCCCGGCATGAAACACGCAAGCGTCTTCCACTTCTTTGGGCATACCCACAATGACATCACCCCTGCGTGGGCTCAGCGGGTAGCCATGCGCGGCCAGCACCACGCCCAGAGCAGTGCGTCGATCCCACTGCAGCTCGATCTGGTCAAGCTTGCCATGCGGCCCTGGCTCGGTGGCGGCCAGCATCACATCAACCAAGTCGGTCTTCAGGCGCATCATGATGGGTTGGGTTTCAGGGTCACCCATGCGGCAATTGAATTCCAGTGTCTTGGGCTTACCCTGGGCGTCAATCATCAGACCCGCATACAAAAACCCGGTGAACGGAATGCCGTCTTTTTCCATGCCACGCACGGTCGGCAAAATGATGTCGCGCATGGCACGGGCATGCACGTCGGGTGTCACCACAGGTGCCGGTGAATAGGCACCCATGCCACCGGTGTTTGGGCCCAAATCGCCATTGAGCAAGCGCTTGTGGTCCTGGCTGGTGGCCAGCGGCAGCACGTTTTTGCCATCAACCATCACGATGAAGCTGGCCTCCTCGCCCTGTAAAAATTCTTCAATCACCACCCGCGGCACTGCCAGCCCATCTACACCTGCGTTATGGCTCACGCCCAGCGTGTTGTCCAGCAGCATGAAATCCACCGCTTCATGGGCTTCAGCAGCCGTCAACGCCACCACCACGCCTTTGCCAGCGGCCAGACCGTCGGCTTTCACCACAATCGGCGCACCTTTTTGGTCAATGTAGGCATGGGCCAAGGCCGGATCGGTGAAGGTTTCGTACTCTGCAGTGGGGATGCTGTGGCGCTTCATGAAAGCTTTGGAAAACGCCTTGGAGCTTTCCAGCTGCGCTGCCGCCTTGGTGGGGCCAAACACCCGAAGTCCCTGCTTGCGAAACTCGTCCACCACACCGGCAGCCAGCGGCACCTCGGGCCCGACGACGGTGAGCGCGATCTTTTGTGTCGCGGCCCAGGCTGTCAATTCAGCCACGTCGGTGATGTTGATGTTCTCGAAACGGGCATCAAGCGCTGTGCCACCGTTACCGGGTGCGACATAGATCTTGTGGGTTTTAGGGGATTGGGCGAGCTTCCAGGCCAGCGCGTGTTCACGGCCACCGCCGCCAATGACAAGAATCTTCATAGGGCGTCGGTGTCAAGTTCGGCGTTGTGATAAATCGCTTGCACATCGTCCAGGTCTTCCAGTGCGTCAAGCAGCTTTTGCATGCGGGTGGCCTCGTCGCCAACCATTTCAATCGGGTTTTCTGCGCGCATGGTGACCTCGGCGGCATCGGGCACCAGGCCTGCCGCTTCCAGTGCATTCTTGACAGTTTCAAAGTCAGCCACCGCGGTCAGCACCTCAATCGCGCCGTCGTTGTCGCTGATCACGTCCTCGGCACCCGCTTCAAGCGCCACTTCCATCACCCTGTCTTCGCTCACACCGGGGGCAAATATGATCTGGCCGCAATGTTTGAACTGGAACGCCACTGAGCCTTCAGTGCCCATGTTGCCGCCGTATTTGGAGAACGCGTGGCGCACTTCGGCCACGGTACGCACCTTGTTGTCGGTCATGGAGTCCACAATGATGGCCGCACCACCGATGCCATAACCTTCGTAACGAATTTCCTCATAGGTGATGCCCTCGACGCTGCCGGTGGCCTTGTCAATGTTGTATTTAACACGGTCGGCCGGCATATTGGCGGCCTTGGCACGCTCTACGGCCAATCTCAGGCGCGGGTTGATGCTCAGGTCACCACCACCTGCACGGGCGGCTACGGTAATTTCACGGATGATGCGCGTCCAGATCTTGCCGCGCTTTTCGTCCTGGCGACCTTTGCGGTGCTGAATATTGGCCCATTTACTGTGTCCTGCCACGTGAAATCCTTCAAAAGTTCGTTACGCTATTGCTTCGATTGTACTTTTTGAGGTTGACATGCCAGAGCCCATCCTGATTGCACAACACGGCCAGACCCAATGCTGGCTGCATCCCGACAAGGCCAACCGCCACGGTCTGATCACCGGCGCCACTGGCACGGGCAAGACCATTACCCTGCAAACCATGGCCGAGGGCTTCTCCAGGCTTGGCGTGCCGGTGTTCATGGCGGACATCAAGGGCGATCTGACCGGCATCTCGCAACCCGGTTCTGCCACGCCCAAACTGGTCAAAATCATTGCCGAGCGTGCCCTGCCCACACCCGACTTTGGCGCTTTTCCCACCACGCTATGGGACGTGTTTGGCGAGCAAGGCCACCCGGTTCGCGCTACCGTAAGCGATTTAGGTCCGCTGCTGCTGTCACGCATGCTCAACTTGAACGACACCCAGGCCGGCGTGTTGCAGTTGGTGTTCAAGATTGCCGACGACTCGGGGCTGTTGATCCTGGACATGAAAGACCTGCGCGCCATGTGCCAGCATGTGGGTGACAACGCGAGTGATTTCACCACCGAGTATGGCAATGTGAGTGCCGCCAGCATTGGCGCCATTCAGCGCGGTCTGATGCAGATTGAGGCCCAGGGCGGCGACAAATTCTTTGGCGAGCCCACGCTCAACATTGACGACTTCATGCAAACCGACAGCGCCGGGCGCGGCATGCTCAACATCCTCGCCGCCGACAAGCTCATGAACTCGCCGCGCCTGTACAGCACGTTTTTGCTGTGGATGCTGAGCGAGCTGTTTGAAAACCTGCCTGAGGTGGGCGACCTGGACAAACCTAAACTGGTGTTTTTCTTTGACGAGGCGCACCTGCTCTTTAACGACGCCCCAAAAGTGCTGGTCGAGCGCATTGAGCTGGTGGTGCGACTGGTGCGCTCCAAAGGTGTAGGTGTGTACTTTGTGACGCAAAACCCGCTGGACATCCCGGACACGGTGCTGGCCCAATTGGGCAATCGGGTGCAGCACGCGTTAAGAGCCTTTACGCCGCGTGATCAAAAAGCCGTGAAGTCAGCGGCCGACACCATGCGCCCCAACCCCGGACTGGACGTGGGCGCAGCCATCACCGAACTCGGTGTAGGCGAGGCGCTGGTCAGCTTTCTGGATGAAAAAGGCCGCCCCTGCCCGACCGAGCGTGTCTACGTGCTGCCACCCGCCAGCCAAATCGGGCCAATCACGCCTGCGCAGCGGCAAGTGTTGCTGGCGGAGTCGATCGTCGCTGGCGTGTATGAAAAAACACTTGACCGCGACTCCGCCTACGAAAAACTCAAGGGCCACGTGGCAGTCCGCGCCACCCAGGCGGACAACAAAACCGCGAGCACTAATGAGGCACCTGCCGCACAAAGAGGCGGCATGTTTGACAGCATCAGTTCAGGCCTGGGCGGCCTGCTGGGGGGCGGAGGTGGTCGGCGCACCTCGGCGGGGGAGCAACTTTTCAAAAGCGCAGCCAGTTCCATTGGCCGAGAAGTAGGTCGCCAAATCATTCGCGGCGTGTTGGGCGGTATTTTTGGCGGTTCCAAACGATAGACAGGAGAGCATCATCATGCGCACGACAGACCCCTTCGTTCACCTTGTCGACCACCCATTGGTGCAGCACAAGCTCACACTCATGCGCCGCAAAGACGCCAGCACCACCAGCTTTCGCACCCTGCTCAACGAGCTGTCGATGCTGATGGCTTACGAGGTCACATGCGACATGCCGATGCAGGAGGTGGAAATTGAAACGCCGCTGGAAACCATGACCGCCAAAGTGATTGACGGCAAAAAACTGGCGCTGGTGTCCATCCTGCGGGCTGGCACAGGCATATTGGACGGTTTTTTGAGCGTTGTGCCAGGCGCACGCGTGGGCCACATCGGCCTGTACCGTGACCCGAAAACACTGCAAGCGGTGGAGTATTACTTCAAGATGCCCAAGGACATGCCCGAGCGCGACGTGATCGTGGTTGACCCGATGCTGGCCACCGGCCATTCAGCCATTGCCGCCATCACGCGCATCAAGGCGCTCAATCCCAAGTCGATCAAGTTTGTCTGCCTGCTGACCTGCCCGGAAGGGGTCAAGGCCTTGCGCGACGCACACCCTGACGTAGAAATTTTTACAGCGGCCATTGACCGCCAACTCAACAGCCACGGCTACATCCTGCCTGGCCTGGGTGACGCGGGTGACCGAATTTTTGGCACGCAATAAAATTTTATAAGAAATTAGGCTGTAGCCTAATTAAATAAATCGCTAGTAGCTATAACTAACATAGCATTTTGATCACTTGGTCACATACGTCTGGCAAAGCGCCAAACGTACTCAGGGCGTGATACCGTGTTTCTCCATCAAGCGGTAGAGCGTCATGCGTGACACGCCGAGGTCACGCGCAGCGCGGCTCACATTGCTGCCGCTGTCTTGCAGGCAAAGCTGAATGGCATCGCGTTCAGCACGAGTGCGGGCATCGCCGAGTGCCTCACCATTTTGCTGCCCGCTGTGCCCGTTGGGTTCTTTTGGCGGTGTCAAGCCAAGGTCTGCGGAGGTGATCAGATGCCCCTCAGCCATCACCATGGCGCGTCTGATGTGATTGATGAGTTGACGCACGTTGCCGGGCCAGTCGTGCGCCTTGATGGCCTGCATGGCACGGTTGCTAAAGCCGGTAATCCTTGGATTCTTGTCGTTTAAAAACAGCTTGAAAATGTGCTGGGCCAGCAACTCGATGTCTTCCTTTCGTTCCCGCAGGGCCGGCACAGTGAGCGGAAGCACATTCAAGCGATAGAGCAAGTCTTCGCGAAAGATGCCCGACTTCACTGCGTCTTCAAGGCGCATGTGTGATGCAGCAATGACCCGTACATTGACCTTGATAAGTTGCGACGAACCCACCCGGTTGATGGTTCCCTCTTGCAAAAAACGCAGCAGGTTGACCTGCAATTCATGTGGCAGGTCACCAATCTCATCCAGAAACAGGGTGCCGCCATTGGCTGCCTCAATCAGCCCCTTTTTCTCCTTGACAGCGCCAGAGAAGGCGCCGCGCTCGTAGCCGAACAGTTCTGACTGGATCAGGGCCGCAGGAATGGCGCCACAGTTCACGGCCACAAAAGGGCCACTTGCCCTGCGTGAGTGGTTGTGAATGGCTTGCGCCGCCAGTTCCTTGCCGCTGCCACTCTCTCCCCAGATCAGCGCAGGCGCGTCTGTCTGCGCAATCTTGCCAATTTGCCGGCACAAGTTCTGCATGACGGCACTCTGGCCCACCAGCCCCATGTCATCCTTGCACATTGCAGGCTTTACCGGCAGCGTCTGTAATTCAGCAAAACCGTAGGCATGGCCGAGCGTGTGGTTCAGACGTGTCACATCAATGGGCCAGGTATGAAAATCAAACAAATGTTGGGCGATCATGAGCCGGTACGCTGGCAGCTTGATGGCCGAAACGTCAAACACGCCCACCCATTGGACTGACTGATGCAACTCCAGCAACGCGTCTATGTCTGCGACCGCGGCGCCAGTCCGGCAGTTCAGCAACAGCAGTCCAACCTGATACGCATGCTGACTGAGCGCCTTGCGGGCAGCGTTCAAGTCGCTGACCGTGCAAAGATCCCAAGACGACGACAGCGCAGCCGGGGCAGCCAGCAGGGCGTAGTCTCCCAAATTGATGACCAACAAGGTTCTCGAAGACATTTATCATCCCCTTATTTTTTTCTGCTGCTCCACATGGTTGAAGGGATGCACGCACTTACAGAACGGCGCAATCACAACGCTCCAATTGCTCAGCTTATGCGCGAGTATTCAGCGGTGGGGTGATATTTGTCAAGAGTATGGTTTGCCTTGCGGACGCGGGGCAGCCCCCGAATGAAGGTGTCATTCAGTCTCGCAATGGCTCGGTATTGGAATAGCGGAATAGCGCGCCCGCTGGACCAGCAGCGGTCACAGGTGCGGGCCAAGCTGGCTGATGGGGTTAGCGGCTACCGATGGCGCCCATCAGTGCGTCGTTCAATACCGTTTGGGTGTGAAGTGCTTTCAACAGGCCCAGGCTGTTGACGCCCGTATTGATGACAGTAAGTGACTGGATTTGCTGGTCATTCAGGCTGTTCTGAATCAGCGTTCCAGTTAAACGATCTGACATAGCACCTGCATCGACAAAGTTGTTAGGGCCGATTTGTATGACCCCTGAGTTGGAGAGCGCGGTACTGGCTATTTTGGCCTGCTCGGGTGTAATCTGGCTGATGTTGGGCAAATTGAAACTGGTCTGGTGAACCATTTCACCATTCACCATGACGGTGCGAACAAGTCCAAAAGACACGGCCAACCCTGAGCCCATGTCAAAACCACCGCGCTGGGTTTCAAGTTGCTGATCGCTGACGGCCGTCCACTCAACAGGTAAAAATGCATCGGTTTGCACAGTTGTGCGCCCGCCGCCCAAGCAGGTACTGCCGGCCAGAAACAACAGGCTGAAACTGATCAGCTTGAGGGATGAATTTTTCATTTCTGTTGTCCGCTAAAAGTCGCCTGGGCCGAACTTTCCCAATGTCACGCGACCCATATCGTCCAGATTGACCCCAGCCGTCACCGGTGCCTTGGGGGCAACCAACCAGTCTTGCGTCACATTGAATTTGGCTTGCTTTTGCATGTTGTGAATCACAAACAACAACTTATTGACCCAAATGGCGTCAAAGCCGGCGCGAGACACTGCCCGTGTGCCGCTGGATGGGTCGCCGATCAGGACGCGTCCGTCGCGCATGCCCTTGATCACCACAAAATGGTGATAACCTTTTTCCGCAATCAGCACAATGGCGGGCAGGCCGGATTCGAGCAATTTGTCCAGTGGCAGCTCGAAACCATCGGCCTGAAACTGGTGCGCCATCAGATAGGCCTTCATGTCAAGCATCGAAAAACCTTCACGACGAATTTTCTCCTGGTCGCCGCGGGCAAACATCTCATCAAACACCGACTGTTCGGTCACCGGGTAGTTGTAGTGGTAGGTGAGCAGGGTAGCTACGGCTGCCGAGCCACAGCTGAAATCGTGTTCCTGCCGCTTGGTCGACTTGAACCGGGCCTCCTTGAGACTGGTGACACTGACCGCGTAACGCCCCCCGATCCCTGCCAGTTCCAGCACATCACTGCGGGCGGGTGTCGTCAAAACCGCCAACGCAGCAAAAATCAGGACGAGGTGCGCGCGCATTTTCTACTGCATCTGCACGTTGATGATGGTGGCATTCTGGATCAACACGTTTGACCCCGAGTTCTGCACCACCATCGGCACACCGCTGGCATTGGCAAATGAGCCATTGGCGATGTGATTGCTGCCACTGAGCACATCCACAGCCGCGTTGTTGGTGACCACGCCATCCAGCAACATATCATTTTTGACGACATCAAAACCGCCGCGATAGCCGTCAAGCTGACTCGCTGTCAACGGCGCACCGAGCCCGGGCACTGTGATTTCTTTTGCTGTCACAGGCGCATCGCCAGCGTCCGCAAGGCACCAGCCTGCCGAGCACAAAGCCAAGGCCAAGGCGGCCTTGGTCCCGAAAATAAATGATTGCATCCCGTCCTCCATGTGGTTTGATTGCCGCTTACCGGCAATTCACCTCAGCATCGAAAGTGCCAGCCAGTGGGTGGGACCGATGCCTCACCCACCAACTGGCCCAGTCGCTTACTTGCCTACAGCCAGGTTGGCTTGCACGTTGACGCTTTGTTGCACCAAGGCAGCCAGGCCGCTGTTTTGAGCCATCACCATGATGCCTGCCGCAGACTGACCAATGCTGGTCATGGCGTTGGACATGTCAAAGGCACCTGTGGTCACAGTGAGTGTGCCGCCTGCACCACCCGCACCGCCAACCGCGCCGTTGCCAACGCCGCCGGTGCCACCGTTACCCTGGCCACCTGCCGCACCGGTTGCGCCAACTGCACCGGTTCCACCCTGGGAGGTGCCACTGGTGGCACTGCCGTTGGATGCGGTTGTCGACGCACCACCGTTGGTGGCGCTGCCATTGCTTGCCGCACCACCTGACCCACCTGCACCGCCCGAGTTGCTGGCTGTGCCGCCGGCGCCGCCGGTGGCTGTGCCGCCGGCACCTGTTGCTGTCGCCGTGCTGGTGGCTGCGCCGCCAGTGCTGCTGGCTGTACCGCCAGTGCCTGCGCCTGCAGTTGATGTGGCTGCACCGGTAGCGTTACCGCTTGTTGCAGTAGATGCGCCGGTGGTGCCAGCACCACCGGCTGATGTTGCCGATCCGGTGGCAGCCCCAGCGGTGGATGTTGAGCTGCCCGTACCAGCGCCACCTGTGGAGCTTGACGAACCTGTGCCAGCGCCTGCTGTCGAGGTTGCCGTCCCCGTAGCGCCGCCACCCGTGTTGGTACCAGTCTGAGAGTTCGCACCCGTAGACGATGTGCCGCCCGCTGCGCCAGTTGCCGCGCCAGAGCTAACGGTCGTTGGTCCATTGTTGGCGTAACCACCGGCGCCGCCAGGTGCCGCAGGATCAGACGCTGCTGCACCACCGGCCCCGCCAGTTGCCCTGTTGGAAGAGCTGGCACCGCCGGCCATTGTTCTGCTGTTGGCATCAGCAGCACCCGTACCGCCCATTTGCCTGGATGTTGCCAAGCCGCCCGTGGAGCCGTCAGAAGCTGTGGCTGAACCACCTTTGGCCATGTCCATCGCCTTTGATGAGCCGCCTTTGGCCATGTCCATCGCAGAAGATGAACCGCCCTTGTTGGCATCCATGGCGTTGGCTGAGCCACCCTTGGCCATCGACGTGTTGTCAACAGACCCCGTTTTGGTCATGTCCATGGCATTGGCTGAGCCACCCTTGGCACTGGCGCTCGATTCAGAACCTGAGGCCTTTTGGCCAACGGAGTTCGATGCATCGCCACCGTAAGCCTTGGCGCCACCCCCATTGGCACCCCTGGCATCTCTGGCGAGGCCGCCATTGCCGCCATTGCCGGCTGTGGCGCTGCCGTTTGTGGCACTGCCGTTGCTGGCCTCGCCGGCTGTGGCGCTGCCGTTGCTGGCGCTGGAAGTACCACCTGCGCCACCTGCGCCACCAGCACCGCCAGCACCGCCTGCACCACCGGTGCCATTGCCCGCAGTGCCTCCATAACCGTCACCGCCGGCACCGCCTTTGGCGCCATTGGCAGAGCCTTGGTTGTTCGTCGCCTGATTGCCAATGCCATAAATGGTGTTTCCGCCAACCGTGCCGTTCAACTCTGTTTTGTTGATCGCTTCGCTCTTGTTGAAGGCGTTGTTGAAGTTGGATGTGGCTACGCCACCATTGTTGGCAGCTGTGCCGTAATCCTTGGCCTTGGCATCGCCAGAGTTGCGGCTGTTGGTTTCGGTTTTGTTGTCCGTACGCGTGTCGGTCCGGGTGTCGGTTTTGGTGTTGACACTGCTATCGGTCCAGTTGTCCGTGCGGGTATCTGTCCGGGTGTCTGTTTTGGTAGCGGTTCGGGAGCTGCTATCGGACCAGTTGTCCGTGTGGGTGTTCGTGCTGTTGTCGGTGGCATTTGAACCTTCGTTGGCCTGAATATTGCCCCTTCCGGTTTGCTGCGAATCAGCTGTTGCCGTCTGTTGCAGGGCTGGAGCGCCACTGCTGTCTGCCGTCACAGGTGGCACGAGGGTCACGGTTGCGGTGTTGGTCGGATTCGCCAAAGCCTGGCCAGCGATACCGAAAGCCAGAGCGATGCCGGACGCCAGTAATGTCTTGTTCATGGTGGTTCCTTTGAAAATCAGTTGGATGAAATTTGCTTGGCTCGGCGCCATCGTTACGCCAATCCATTCACTAAACCGCAAATTCAATGCCAACTAAAAATTGAACCGCTCAAGCCATTGATTCATATAGAAAAAATAGGCTTTCACGGCCCCAAAAAACTTCATTTTCCAACCAAAAATACAGACATATCGCGTCGCTGCCAATAGTTGTAACAACCCTGTTACACATTTTGTAACCAGGGCCCACATCACATTGTTCAATTCAAGAATTGCGGCAAAGACCAAGCTTGATTTGGAATGCTTTTGAGACGCGACTGGCCTTGTGCGGCGCTTTCAGGCAGGTGTCTCAACCATGTGACAACGGGTTTCCCCTGCCTCGCACGGCGCGCCTGGAGCCATGAATGCGCTCTAAAATTTGTACCAGCAACAACATTGATTATTCGCAACCTGCAGGCCTGTTGTGACTTGAACAATCTGCGAGCCTCCTGCAGCTCTGTTGCTTTCTGACAAGCAACTCACCCAAAGGAATTTGTCATGTCAAACAGAAAATCGCCCTCACTCGGCGCAGTAGCGTGTGCTGTTTTGCTGTTGATTGGCAGCACAGGTCATACCCAAACCTATTTGGGCAGCGAACCCGATGTGCGTGCGCGACTGGACACCCTCTCCCTGGAGATGGCCGAGCAGGCAAGACTGCTTGCCGACCTGGAAGCATTTCGGCAGCAGTACTTTGAACAACGCAAGCGGCTGGTGGCCCTGGAGCGGCAGGTCTCACAACAACAGGAGCTTCTGGACCAACTGCGCGGTGTCGCCAGCTGGAACACGCTTGCCTCGCAACGTGGCGCAGGAGCCGTGGGCGAGCCACAACGCATGGCCCAGGCGCAACCGGCCGAACCCGCACCCGTGGGCAAATCACCTGCCACGGAGGGGCGTCCGCCTGAGGTGGCACCCCTGTTTGAGCAGCCGGGCGTGCTGACACCTCAGGGCCGGTATGTGCTGGAGCCATCGCTGCAGTATGGCTACTCCTCAAGCAACCGCGTGGCCTTGGTGGGCTACACCATCATTCCTGCCCTGCTGATCGGGTTAATCGACGTGCGCGAAGTCAAGCGCAATACCGTGACCGCGGCGCTGTCTGCGCGTTTTGGCGTCAGCAAGCGCCTGGAGCTGGAACTACGGGCCCCTTATGTTTACCGAACAGACGCCACGGTAAGCCGTGAACTCTTTGCCGGCAGCGCGAGTGAGGGTGTGTTCTCCGCCAGTGGCATGCACATGGGTGACCTGGAGTTGGGTGCGCGTTACCAATTGAATGACGGCGGCATGGACAAGCCCTTTTACGTGGGCAGCTTGCGCTTGAAAACACGCACCGGCACCGACCCCTTTGATGTGGTCACCGACTGCAAGACACGCTGTGTGGGCAACACCACCGGCACTGGCCTGCCGCTGGACTTACCGAGCGGCTCCGGGTTTTATTCCCTGCAAGCTGGCCTCACCGTGCTTTACCCTTCAGACCCGGCGGTGTTTTTTGGCAGCGTGACCTATATGCACAATTTTGCGCGTGACAACATCAGCCGACTGGTGCTTGATGGTGAGCGAGAGTACCTTGGGACGATTGCACCGGGTGGTGTCATTGGCTTCAACTTCGGGATGGGTGTGGCTTTGAATGAAAAGTCTTCATTCAGCCTTGGCTATGACCATAGCTCAATCGCGCGTACACGTCTGAATGGCGAAGTGGTCCCAGGCTCGGTCAGGACCCAACTGGGCACTTTGCTGCTGGGCTACTCTTACCGGCTCAATCCCACAACCAGTTTGAATGTGTCGGTGGGTGCGGGCCTGACACGTGACACGCCCGATGTGTCGCTGACGGTGCGTTTGCCCATGACTTTCTGAGACCATAAGCTGAAAATAAAAAGACCACCGGCCTTACACGCGTGCGGCTGGCGTGGGAACAGATTGCATATAAAAAATCAGGAGTGGCCGATCAGAGCGCGCCTGCCCGGTCAATCCAGTGATGGGGCCATCGCTTCAGCGTAGTCATATAGCGCACTCAAAATGGCCTCACCGCGCTCATCGGCGGTCTCATTCAATTTGTCCAGTTCTTCAAACAGCTGGTCGATGGTCATGGCACCGCCCTCGCCTTCAAAGAGCCGCGCCGCGCGGTGCGCTTCCCAGCGCTGAGCTTCTTCCACCGTCAGGCTTTGCGGAAAATTGCGCGCACGGTAGCGCCACAGCAGCTCAGCCAGACGCGCGTCGTCGAAGGCTGGCCGCGCGGTGGCAAGCTCCGCCGGCGTTCGCTGGCGCAGGTCATTGAGCCTGCGGCGGTCCGAGTTGTTGACAAAGCCACCGTACAAGTCTTCATCGACATCCACTGGGCTTCCCTCTGACCTGGCAAAGACATCCGCCCAGATGGCGCTCATGTCAGGCAAGTCACGGGCATGGGCGGCGTGCTGCAGTTGTGCAGGCACGTCCACGCCCCAGCGCTGCGCCATATCGGCGCTGAGCACTTTCAGGTTGCTCATCACCATTGGGGATTTGTTCAGATGCACTGATTTGATCGCCAGTCGGCTCATGCCCTCGGGCAGATCTGCCGTTTTGCTGAACAACCGCAAGCGGATTTGCTCAGCGTTCAAATCAGCCAACTCGCCGGGGTCAAAGGCCAGGTCCCAAGCCAGCAGCTCGTTTTTGTTGCCCGGGTGCATCGCCAGCGGCCACATCAGTGCCACGCAACCCCGCTCAGGCGCAAACATGCCCGAAATATGCAAAAACGGCTTCGCATGGGTCAAGGTCGTGGGCAAGCCAAGCTCGGCCATGACGCAGTCTTTTTTGTGCAGGCCAAAACAAAAGTCAAACAGCTTGGGCTGCGCGGTCTTGATCAGCCGCGCCAGCGCGATGGTGGCATGCACGTCGCTCAGGGCGTCGTGTGCCGACTCGTGCGCCAGGCCATTGGCGGCGGTCAGGTCGGTCAGCTTGAAACTGGGTTTGCCATCCGGTTTGGTCGGCCATTGAATGCCTTCGGGGCGCAAAGCGTAGGCGGTGCGCACCACGTCCAGTAGGTCCCAGCGGCCACACTCGTTTTGCCACTCGCGCCCGTACGGGTCAATCAGGTTGCGCCAAAACATGAAGCGTGTGACCTCATCGTCAAAGCGGATGGTGTTGTAACCCACGCCCACGGTGCCCGGCCAAGCCAGCAGCTGCTCAATGTGCGCCGCAAACTGATGTTCAGGCACGCCCTTTTCCAGACACACTTGCGGCGTGATGCCAGTGATCAGGCATGACTGCGGGTCTGGCAGAAAATCATTGGCGGGCTGGCAGTACAGCATGACCGGCTCACCAATCTGGTTTAGTTCTGCATCGGTGCGAATTGCCGCGAACTGGGCTGGGCGGGCGCGCCGTGTGTTGATACCAAAGGTCTCATAGTCGTGCCAGAGGAAGGTGTGGGTCATAAAGAATGTGGGTTATGGTATTTTTTTTTGCTATAAAATAAATAGCTAATAACTCTTATTAAATAAGGGCTACAGCACTATTTCATATAAATTATTTTCTTCGCACCGAACGCACGCCGGGCAACTCTGCCACCAACCCCAGCACCTTGTGCAGTCGGCCCGAATCGGCCACTTCCACGGTAAAGGTCATCCAGGCCGTGCCTTTGATGGACTGGGTTTGCACGCCAATCACGTTCATTTTTTCTTTGGTGAACACCTCGGAAATGTCACGCAGCAAACCGGTACGGTCTTGCGCCTGCACCGCCACATCGACGGGGTAGACCGAGCTGCCCGCCGACTGGTTCAGACCCCACTCCACCTCAATCAAACGCTCGCCGTTTTTGGCGATCATCTCGGCCAAATTGGTGCAATCCGTGCGGTGCACACTGACGCCCTTGCCGCGTGTGACAAAGCCACAAATTGCATCGGGCGGTGCCGGCTTGCAGCATTTGGCCATTTGCGTCATCAGCGAATCCACCCCCACCACCAGCAACCCGTCTTTGGTGGGGTTGTGGCCGCTGCGTGGTTTGCGGATCAGGGGTGCCTCGGCATCAAACTGCGCAGGTTCATCGGGGCGCAGCAAGACCTCAATGTGGCGCAGTGAAAACTCGTCTTTACCCACCACTTCAAACAATGCCTCAGCCGAGGTAAACCCCAGTTGACTGGCCAGGTCTTCCAGCTTGACCGCGGTCTTGCCCTCGCGCTGCAGCAGCTTCTCAACCGCCTCGCGGCCTTTGGCAACCGTCTCAGTCATGGCCTGGGCATTGAACCAGGCCCGCACCTTGGATCTGGCTCGGTGGCTCACCAGATAGCCCTGGTCAGGATTGAGCCAGTCCCGCGACGGGCCGCCTTCCTTGACCGTGGTGACCTCCACCGTCTGACCGTTTTTTAACGGTGTGTTGAGCGGCACCATGGCGCCATCCACCCGCGCACCCCGGCAGCGATGGCCCAGGCTGGTGTGCACGCTGTAGGCAAAGTCCACGGCAGTGGCGCCTTGCGGCAGTTCCACAATGGCGGCATCCGGTGTCAGCACATAGATGTTGTCATCCATGACTGCCTGGGTATGGCTGCCAGAGAGGTCGCGCTCCCATGCCAACAACTGGCGCAGCACCGCAATTTTGGCGTCGTAGGCGCCGCTGGCGGACACGCCGGCGTAACCCTTGGCACCCGCTTCCTTGTAGGCCCAGTGCGCTGCCACGCCGCTCTCCGCATGGTCGTGCATGGCCTGGGTGCGAATCTGAATCTCGGTGGGGTGACCGTTGGCGTCACGCACCACCGTGTGCAAAGACTGGTAGCCATTGACTTTTGGTTTTGCAATGTAGTCATCAAACTCTTCCGGGATGGCCGCATATTGGCTGTGCACCCAACTCAGAGCGGCATAACACTCTGGCACGCTGGCCACCACAATGCGCAACGCGCGCACGTCGTAGACCTGATCGAACCCGAGCGACTTGCCACGCATTTTTTTCACAATGCTGTAGATGTGCTTGGGCCGGCCAAACACCTTGGCGTTGATGCCGCTGGCATTCAGGTCGGCCTCAAGCTGAGCGCGCATGCGCTCCACGTAGGCCTCTCGCTCGGCGCGTTTTTCATCAAGTAGCCTGGCCACCTGGCGGTAGGTCTCAGGATCCTGGAAGCGAAACGCCAGGTCTTCCATTTCCCACTTGATCTGCCAGATGCCCAGACGGTTGGCCAACGGCGCAAACACCTGCAAGGCCTCCATGGCAATGCCTTCGGGCGCCGGCAACTTGCTGGCGGCAAAATACCGCAACGTTTGAAGGCGCGATGCCAATCGCAGCATCACAACACGTAAATCGCGCGAAAACGCCAGCAGCATCTTGCGCACGTTCTCGGTCTGCAAGGCCGCAGTTTGGGCCGTGGCGGTTGTCGCGGCATCACCCGCCAACCGGACCTGGCGAGCGTGCCGCTGCACCCGAACCAGCTTGGTGGTTTCCATGGCGAGTGCAGCAAAGTTTTCGCCAAAGGCCTTGGCTATGACTTCTTGTGGCTTGTTCAGGTGGTCGCAGGCGTACACCAGGTAACTGGCGGCCTGCATGGCTTCAGAGCCGCCGATGCCACGCAAGATGCTGGCCACCGCATCGGCGTGGGCCAGAATGTTTTCGCCCGTGTCGAGTGTCTCTGAGGACAGCAACGGCTCGGCAAAGGCACGCGCGCGCTCCCGGGCATTGGCTTGTTCGGGCAAGCTTTGCGCAGTGGCAGCCACCACTGGCAACACCAGTTTCTCTGAGGCTGGGGATGCAACTTGGTGGCTTTTCATCAATTCACACCCAGCCTCACGCCTGCAAAAAAGACAGCACGGCCTGCACCTGATCGTCTGCAACGAAAGTGGGCGCGTGGCCCACACCGGCAAACTCAATCATTCGGGCCATCGGGCCGCGCTGGGTCATGGCCAGCGCCGTCTGGCGCGACAGCAAGTCAGACTCAGCCCCACGAATCAGCAAGGTTTGTGCCGTGATTTTGTCGTAGGCTTGCCACAGCAGGGCCTCGCCCTGAAGCGCAGATTCTGCTGTCGTGGCCTTGAAAGGCTCAGCCAGCGCCGGGTCATAGTGCAGTGTGAAGCGGCCACTGCCATTCATTAAAGGCTTGAGCATGGGCCGCGTCAAAGCCAGCCACTGCGCGGGGGTGTGAGGACCAAAACTGCTGGCAATCGCCCACAGGGCATCAGCCGCTTGCTGCTCAGAATCAAACACGGCTGTTTTACCCAGGTACTGACCAATGCGCTGCAGGGCTTGCCATTCAATCACCGGGCCGACGTCGTTGAGCACCAGTCTGCGCAACTTGGCATACGGCGGCAACTCAGGCAAACCCGCCACCACCATACCAATCAGACCACCCATGCTGGTGCCCAGCCAATCCAGCGTGCCGGCATTTAGCTGCGCCAGCAAGGCCAGCATGTCAGCGGCGTAGGTGGGCACCTGGTAGAGCGCCGGGTCTTTGAGCCAATCACTCTTACCCCGCCCGGCCACATCCGGGCAAACCACGCGAAGGCTATGACCTGCATGGGCTGCGCGCTGGCAAAGCGCCTGCGCCAGCACATCAAAGTCGCGGCCCTGGCGCGTCAATCCGTGCACACACAGCACCACATGGTCGCTGTCTGGCTGGCCCCACTGCCAGTAGGCCATACGGTGACCGCCCTGGGGATCCGGGCAAGTAACAAATTCAAGGGTGGGTTCAAACATGGATGGCTTGGCAATCAAAACAGAGGCTGGATAATGACCAGGTGGCATGTGCCCATGCGTTGCGTCAGGCACATGGCAGCATCCTAATTCAAACTCGGCCTGCGGCTTTTACCCAGCCTGATTCATTCAACATATTTCTCAAGGAAAAACACATGCTCAAAGGTAAAACAGCGCTTGTCACTGGCTCCACCAGCGGGATTGGCTTAGGCATTGCCAAGGCCCTGGCTGCCCAGGGCGCCAACATTGTGCTCAACGGTTTTGGCGATGTGGACGGACCGAAGGCTGAAGTGGCTGCGCTGGGTGTCAAAGTGGCCTACCACGGCGCTGACATGAGCAAGCCTGCCGAGATTGAGGCCATGATCGCTTTTGCCGCCAAGGAATTTGGCCGGGTCGACATTCTGGTGAACAACGCGGGTATTCAGCATGTGGCACGCATTGAAAACTTCCCCGTGGACCGCTGGGACGCCATCATTGCCATCAACATGAGCAGCGCGTTTCACGCCACCCGCGCTGCACTGCCCGCCATGCAAGCTGCAGGCTGGGGCCGCATCATCAACGTGGCATCGGTCCACGGCCTGGTGGCCTCCGCTGAAAAATCAGCCTATGTCACCGCCAAACACGGTGTAGTGGGGCTGACCAAGGTGACCGCGCTGGAAAACGCCACCACCGGCGTCACCTGCAACGCCATCTGCCCTGGCTGGGTGCTGACACCACTGGTACAAAAGCAGGTAGATGCCAAGGCCGTGGCGCTGGGCATTTCCAATGACGATGCCAAAAAGCAGTTGCTGGGCGAAAAAGAACCCTCCATGCAGTTCACCACACCCGAAGAACTGGGCGCGCTCGCCGTGTTTTTCTGCTCACCCGCCGGCAACAACGTGCGCGGCGTGGCCTGGAACATGGACGGCGGCTGGGTGGCGCAGTAGTCCGTCCTGGCCTGAATTTTGCTTCACTGAAAGGCCGGCTTGAACCGGCCTTTTTTCCTGGTCATACCGAAATGACCATCGGACTTTTACAACATGCAGCACAGATCACGCTCTGGCGCGACTCAGTGCGCCAACGCACAGATCGGACATCACGCCCAGACATAACATCCCGCGACATCGACTGCTTCACTCTGATGTCGTTTCGATACCAACCCGATCAGGCCCAACCAAAGATGTCCATGACCTTCGAACCGCACGCCCCCTTCAACGCCAATCCACAAGCGCAAATCGCACCCCAAACCTCGCCCACAGGTCTGCAGATTCGCGTCGGTTTCGAGATGGTCTACGAATGCCCCGCCCCGACACCGATGATCTTGTCACTGAACATCCACCATTCCCGCGCGGCAGACTTGGTGCGCCCGGACATTCTGGTCACAAACCCGGCGGTGCCCATCACCGCTTACCGCGATCTGTTTGGCAATTGGTGCAGCCGCATCGTGGCCCCACAAGGGCGATTTGTGCTGAGTGCCGACGCGCTCGTCAATGACTCTGGCGAGCCAGACCCGGTTGAGCCGGGTGCCATGCAGACGCCGGTAGAGTATTTGCCCGAGTCCACACTGGTGTACTTGTTGGGTAGCCGCTACTGCGAGACCGATCAGCTGTCCAACATCGCCTGGCAACTGTTTGGCACCGGACCGACCGGCTGGGGCCGGGTGCAGGCGATTTGCGATTTTGTACACCAACACATTGAGTTTGGCTACCACCACGCCCGACGCACACGTACCGCCTGGGAGGCCTACAACGAGGGCCAGGGCGTATGCCGTGACTACGCGCATCTGGCTGTGGCGTTCTGCCGCTGCATGAACATTCCGGCACGGTACTGCACGGGATACCTCGGTGACATCCGCATACCGCCGATTCCCGGTCCGATGGATTTCGCCGGCTGGTTTGAGGCTTATCTGGGTGACCGCTGGTACACCTTTGATGCGCGCAACAACACGCCGCGCATCGGTCGGGTGCTCATGGCCCGCGGTCGTGATGCCTGCGATGTGGCGCTTACCAGCACCTTCGGCCCGAACACACTGCGGCAGTTCACCGTTTGGGCCGACGAAGTTGTTGCTGTTTGAACGACTTCGCGCACTTGCGCGCGTCACTCACACTGTTGGCTGAGCCAGCAGCGCGGTCAGACGCGCCGCCACTGCGCAAAATTCTTCCTCTGGTACGGGCTGCGAAAAATAGTGGCCCTGCGCGTAATGGCACCCCATGCGCTCCAGTGCTGCCGCATGGCTCTTCAACTCGACACCCTCAGCCACAATCTCCAGGCCGAGACTCTTTCCCATGGCGATGATGGCACCGACCAAAGTGTGTTCGTTGTTGCCATCTTGCATGTCCTGCACAAAAGACTTGTCCACCTTCAGCGTGGTCAAGGGAAACAATTTGAGGTAAGACAGCGAAGAATAGCCGGTGCCGAAGTCATCCAGATAAACGCGAAAGCCCATGGCGTGCACTGATTTGAGCCACTGCAGCGATTGTTCAATGTCACGCAGCATCACGCCTTCGGTGATCTCCAGTGCCAACTGGCCCGGTGCAATACCGTAGTGCTGAACCACCGCCAGCAGCTTGGCTGGCGACAACCCATCAGGAATCTGCCGGCCCGACACATTCAGCGACAGTGTGTACGCCAGGCCCTGTTTGTTCCAGGCCAGCAGTTGCTGGCAGGCAGCATCCACCACAAACAGGCCAATATCAACAATCATGCCGGTCTTTTCAGCCAGAGGAATGAAGTGGTCGGGCGATATCAACCCGCGCGTTGGGTGACGCCAACGGATCAGCGCTTCCGCGCCGACCAGGCGTTGTGCGCGTAAGTCGATGACGGGTTGGTAGAACAGCACAAATTCATGGTGGAGGATGGCGCTGCGCAGGTCACTTTCCAAATGCCTGCGGTATTCCGCCGCTTCAGTCAACTTGGGATCAAAGAACACATGGTTGTCGCCACCGGCAGTTTTGGCGCTGTCCATGGCCAGCTCCGTCTGGCGCAACAACTGCGGCACATCAAAGCCATCGCTGGGGAACAGCGTGACACCCATGCTGGCACGCAGATTGATCGGCGAACCATCGACAAAGCAGGTCTGCCTGATCTCTTGCATGATTCGGCTGATGATTCGCTCCAGCACTTCGCCGTCGGTGATGTGGTTCAGGATGATGCCGAAGTTGTCTGCCGCCAGCCGCGCCAGGGTGTCGTCACTTTTAAGGCAAGCCGAGAGTCGTTTGGAGGTGGTTTGCAGGATGCTGTCGCCCACCGGCAAACCCATGCCTTCATTGATACGCCGAAAATCATCCAGGTTGATCAACAGCAAGGCAAAGCCACCACTTTTTGAGGCGGCGTAGTCTTGCACATGGTCGTGCAGGCGTGCTTCCAGCCCCTGCCGGTTGGCGACACCGGTCAAAGGATCGGTAATGGCCAACTGTCTGGCGGAGGCCTCTGATTCCTTGAGGTGGCTGACATCGTGCACCACACCTTGAAGAAGGTTGTTATCAACCGACCGCAGCACCATGTTGACCCAGCTTCTTTGGCTGCTCTGCAGTTGAACCTGCAAGTCTTGCGTCACCGCACGATTTTGGTGCAAGGCGTTTTGAACAAGTTCAATCACCCGGTCCGGGTTCTGCCAGGGCAGCTGGCGAACATTGAGCAAAGACAGGTTGCCGTTGACGGGCATCTGATGGATGTCAAACAGACGCGCAAACGCTGGATTCCAAGAACTCAGCACACCATGCCGATCGATAAGGAAAAGCCCGGATTCAGCATTGTCGAAAATGGTGTGGTATTTTTTCTCGTCAACTTCCCCCTGAATGCGCAATTGATGCTCAGTCGCCAGGGCACTTACCAAGCTGTCGGAAAGTGCATTGATGTCGATGACCAACTGACCGATTTCGGTGTGGGCATGTGATTTGGGTATCGCCAGGCGCTCGCCTGCAGCGGGGTTCATGCCGTGAAGGCGGTCTGACATGGCCTTGATCGGGCGCACAATAAAAAGCAACATGATCACCACCACGGCAAAAGTGACCATGCCCAACTGCCAGCTCAATTGAATGGCCGCAAACCAGACCTCCTCCCTGATCCACGCATCAATGACCAGCGGGTCGGGTGACAACTGGATGTGACCCACCTGTTTCTGGCGGTCAAAAGGCGAATAAATCGGGCGATTGAGCAGCGTGGCCGGCTGGGGACCGCCGGCAGGGCCTCGCCCCATGTCGGCCAACACCTCCTGCTCACTTGTGATTCTGACCGACAGCACGTCGGAATTGCTCAACAAACCCTGCGCCAGTTCACCTGCCAGCGTTTGATCCTTGGCGAAACAGGCCACCGCAAGCGTGCTTTCAACGGTGTCCAACAGTTCGTTCAATCGTGTTTCCGATGCCCGGTGGGCACGCTGGCTGGTGCCTTGGGCCGTGTAGGCCACCGCCACGATACCGGCAAGCAGCGAGGCAACGATGACCGTCAGCGCCGAGCGCAACAACAACCCGCGCAGGCGCAGAGGATCACGCAGCGTCCAGACTTGCTTTGTCATGGGGGAAATTCAAGAACGATGCGAAAGCGCTTGTCGGCCTGGCTGCGATCGAGATAAGCAACGCTGCTGACACTCCCGACCAGCAAAGTAGTGACTTCAGCCGCACTGGCAGCTTGCACAGGGGGTGATGTTCTGCCGGAAAAGATCAGGCGGGCCCAATAGGCATTGATTTCATTCAAATCCTTGTTCACCAGTTTTCGGTAGAAATCGGATCTGAGCGCACTGCTCTCGGGTTGATCAATCGGTATCGCCGTCTCCCCGTTGGGTAATCTGCGGTAGCGTCCGAGAAAGATATTGACGACCTCGTCCTTGCTGAGCTGTCTGACAGCGCTCGCGGCGTTCACCACCACGACGGGTTCGGCGTTCACACCGCCACCCGAAACGAGCAGCACAACAAGCAGCGCCGGTAACATCGACTTCATCATGGGCTAAAACACAAAATCCAGTGCAAGGCTCAACACAGTCATGTTGCCACCCCACCCGGGTAGTGTATTTTTTAACAGGAAAACTGACATCGGCGTGCCGCGCACCCAATCCACTTGCGCTTTCAGGGCGAGATTTTTTTCAAAGTCCCAGCGTCCACCCAGTGTGTAGGTGTGCTGATCCACGAAACTATGCGACACCAGTGATTGCGTGATGGCATCAACGCCTGGGATCACACTTGTGGGCAGTGCCTCCACATCGGACAGACTGCGTGAAACACCCAAGTAAGGTGTCACCGCACCAAACCGATACGCCGCCTGCAGATAGCCCGCTTTGGAGTCTGTGTAGGCTGGGCTGTCATGCTTGATCTGGTTCAACATGAACTGAACATTGAGCGGTCCCTGGTCGTAAACCACACCGATGGAGCTGAATTGCGCGCGCCGTTGGGCCATCGCCATTTCCGGCACCAGTGACAGATAAGGCACCCCGGACAGTGGATCGCCATTGGCCTGCAACAGGGTGTCGATGGGGCTTTCATTCTTAAAACGCACTTGGGCATGGCCCAGACGAACCTGCCAGGGGCCGCGCAAATAATCCAGATAACCGCCGACCAGAGTTGAGCCCTGCAAGTCCCATGAAATACCCGGTGCAAAAGACGATTTTTCGGGCGATCGGCCGGCAAACAACTTGCCTTTGAGCAAACCCGCCGCCACTGGCTGGGTGGCGCTGACATCCAACCCGTCGATGTAGGAGAACACCAAGGAACCATAAAAATCTGGCGGTGGTCTCACACTGAGGTTGGAATAACCTACCAGCCGTGAGTCGCCCAGCATATAGAACTCGGTACCCAAACGACCGCCACGCAACGACAAATCAGGCGAAAAATCATGTCGCAGAAATGCCCAGGCCAACTCCGGTTGGTAGCTCTCGTTGGCATGGTGCCTGCTGACGGTTTGCAGGACCGCCTCGGTGCTGGAACTGAAATGGATGTTGGCCTGAAGACCGATCAAACTGTCAACCTTGGCCGTCCATTGTGTGCCGGCCCCTCTGGACTGGGACAGGTCCCGGATGAACTCGGCGGTTTCATTGTTTGAACGGGTAACGCCAAGTGTGCCAAAGCCATGCAGGCTGATGCCGGGCATCTCCGGCACCGCTGCATCACCCAGGGACCACGACAGGGATGGGCAACTCAAACTCATGGCGGCCAAAGCACCCATCGCCAGCCTTTGACAGACCGGAAAAAACTTGACGACGCGGCATTTTTTAGCGATGACCATGATGATTAACCCACTCTAAATGCCAGCTACACCGAAAAAAATTGACAGTGGATTCAGTGTATCTTTTTCTGCGCTGTCAGGCGGTTGCAAAGTGGCAAAAAATGCGCGTAGCTCGTCTGAACTTGACACCAGACACTCGCGATCTGAATCGGTCGCGCAGGGTACGCCAACGCACAGACTGAGCGTGGATGATCAACCTACTATCCGCGCAGAAATTCATTGCATGGGTCGACAAAGTCGTCTCACTTTGAGATTTTTTAAAGGAGCATCCCATGAAATCATCAGTCAGAATCTTATTTGCAGTGGCCGCAGTGGCCATGACCGCACAGGCATCCGCCCAGGTGACGTTCTATGAGCGGGACAACTTCCAGGGCCGCTCGTTCACCGCTGAGCGACAAATGAACAACCTTGAGCGCTTTGGTTTCAATAACCGCGCCTCGTCCGTGGAAGTGATTGGCAACCGCTGGGAAGTCTGCGATGACATCCGTTTTCGCGGCCACTGCGTGGTGCTCCGGCCAGGAAAATACCCGTCGTTGGCAGCCATGGGCCTGAACGACCGCGTGTCCTCGGTGAAAGCCGTCAACCGCAATGCCCGCATTGACGACCGCCGTTACGCGCCCCTGCCAAGCACTGCACAAGTCACGTTCTACCAGCAGGAACATTTTGGCGGCCAGTCTTTTACCACCGATCAGGGCGTCATAAATTTCCAGAGCCAGAACTTCAATGACCGCGCGTCATCAGTAATGGTGACCGGTGGCCAGTGGGAAGTCTGCGAAGACGCCCGGTTCGGCGGTCGATGCGCCATTTTGCGTGAGGGGCGCTATCCGTCATTGGCTGCAGTCGGCTTGAACAACCGTATTTCGTCCGCCCGGCTTGTCAGCAACGCAACGCCCAACGCCGTCGTGGGCTCGGACTACCGTCAGCGTGACAACGAACGCCTTTTTGAGGCCAACGTGACTTCAGTGCGTGCCGTGGTCGGCACACCTGAGCAACGCTGCTGGGTCGAGAAAGAGCAGATTCCTGCAAGCGAAAGCAATGCCAACTTGCCGGCGGCCATCGCGGGTGCCTTGATAGGCGGCATTCTTGGCCACCAGGTGGGCGGCGGAACCGGTAAGGATCTCGCCACCGTCGGCGGCGCCATTGCAGGCGCTGCGGTGGGTAACACTGTGGGGCGTAACGGCAGCACAGAGCCAGCGGCGACCCGCGACGTGCAACGTTGCGAGAACGTCACAGGCCAAGCCCGTCCCCAGTATTGGGATGTGACCTACAACTTCCGGGGTGTCGACCATCGCATCCAGATGACCTCAGCGCCTGGACCAACCGTGACGGTCAACGCGCAAGGTGAGCCACGCGCACAACGCTGAATTAAAAATTAGCTACTAAATTAATAGCTTTTAGCGCTTATTTAATAAGGGCTAGAAGCTAAAACGTTCATAAACTCACAACGATTGCTTGAAGGCCATCACCGCTTGGTTACGCAGGGTGCGCAGCAAGGCCAGTTCTTTTTCATCAACCTTCAAGCCACCTTTTTCTGCCCTATCAGCATAAATCAAACCAAACGGCTTGCCCTTTAACAACAGAGGTAAAACCAAAAAGGTCGGTGCATTGAACGACTTGCGGTACCAGCCAGGTAAACGCTCTGCCAGACGCGGGTCGCTGGCATCGCTGATCAATGTGTCGGCGCCCTTGACGCAAACGGTGGCAAACAGGTCAAGCACTGTGGTACCACTTAAAGGCACGCAAAATGACTTCACCACGCCCTCCACGCCTGACCCCAAGCCAAAACGGCCCGTCAGCGTGTCTGTTTTCGGGTCGCGCAAGCAGAAAATGATGCGGTGAAAGTCCAGTGCCCGAAACATGGCCTCAAGGATCATCCGCAGCACATCGCTCAGTTTGAAGTCTTCGACCATCACATTGGTGATGTCTTGTATGCCAGCAGCCAGGGTTTGCGACACATGGGCTGAAGAGGGCCGAGCCAGCTTCTCATCGACGCTCAATGCGCTTGCGGGGTCTGCTTGTGTGGCTTGCAGTTCAGTGGCTGCCAGGGCGTCATGGTCACGCTGACTGTATTCACTGTGTCCTGCATCCAAGGTTTCGTTGTGTTTGAGAAGGTGCGCAGCCCGCGCGTTGTCTTTCACCCTGAGGTCCATGGCATCGGCCAGTTCCACGAGCTTTTTTCGCGCTGCTGTGGTGGCTGTTTGCACCTGGGTGACAGACAGGCCCAGCGTCTTGCCAAATTTTTTTGCCGCTTTTTCCAGTTGTACGTCGACCTCGTTGGGGTCGACATGCAGCATGGCGTCGGCCATGTCGTTGGCGGCACGCGCCGTCCAGCGCAGGCGACTTTGTGCCTCAGAGGGTAAACGGTTGGGTGGCTCACCTGCGGGCAATTGCATGCAGCGCTGAATACTCTCGGGCAGGCCCCAGGCACGCGCCACGCCCACCCCTAACGCCTCAAAATTGATCCCCAGTACACGGCTTGCTGCCGTCTCCTCGCTGACCGCCTCGTTCGACGAGGACAGCATGGCGCGAATGCTGGCCGCTTCTTCAGGAAAGTAAAACTGCGACAACATGCGTCCAAGGTTTTGAAACAGCGCACCGATAAAGGCTTCTTCGCCTTCCGCACTGGTGTGCGACAACTCGGAGGCGATGGCGCCCGCCATCAGCCCGCGCAAAAACTCTTCCTTGAGCAAATGGGCGTTCGCGCTGTCCTGCATGTGCTCCAGCAGCACGAGGCTGAGCGCCATGTTGCGAATGCCGTTGAAACCGACCAGGCTGACCGCCCGAGACACCGTGCCGATGCTGCTCCCACGCGCATAGTGCGCACTGTTGACCAAACGCAACAACTTGTTGGTCAGTGCCACATCTTTCAGGATTTCATTGGTGACACTGCTGATGCTTTCCTTGTCGGAACTGGCCATGCTCTGGATGCGCATCACCGAATCAGACAACGCCGGAAAATCAGTT
>JBBQZG010000023.1:0-31214 GCA_038207945.1 Burkholderiales bacterium | reverse complement strand
TTCCATGGTGCGGGTGGCGAGTGGCGGGTGGAGAAGCAGCGCCTGCGCTGGGACGTGCTGGATGCCTTTGCCAAAGCGGCGCAGCAAAGCGGCATCCCGGCCACTGAGGACTTCAATCAAGGCAACAACGAAGGCGTGGGTTACTTTGAAGTGAACCAGAAAAGCGGCTGGCGCTGGAACACCGCCAAGGCTTTTTTGCGCCCGGTGTGTGACCAGCGCCCGAATTTTGAGCTGTGGACGTCGGCCCAGGTGGTCAAGCTGGTGATTGAGCCCCAGATCAACGGCCAGTTGCGCTGCACCGGTGTGCAAGTCCAAACGCCCCGCGGCAGGGTCACGGCGCAGGCCACGGGTGAGGTCATTCTGAGCGCGGGCAGCATTGGCTCACCGCAGATTTTGCAGCTCTCGGGCATTGGACCTGCCGCCTTGCTGCAACAGCATGGCGTGCCGGTGCTGCATGACGCCCCCGGTGTCGGTGCCAACCTGCAAGACCACTTGCAAATTCGCTCGGTGTACAAGGTGAAAGGGGTCAAAACGCTCAATGTGCAGGCCAGCTCACTTTGGGGCAAGGCCATGATCGGGCTGGAATACGCCCTCAAGCGCAGCGGGCCCATGAGCATGGCCCCGAGCCAGCTGGGTGCGTTCACCCGCAGCGACCCGGCGCAGCCGTATCCAAACATCGAATACCACGTGCAGCCCTTGAGCCTGGACGCTTTCGGCGAGCCGCTGCACCGCTTTGCGGCGTTCACCGCCAGCGTGTGTAACCTGAACCCGGGCAGCCGTGGCAGCGTGCAGATCAAGTCGCCCGACTTCAGCCTGGCCCCGGCGATTGCCCCCAACTACCTCAGCACCGAAGCTGACCGCAAGGTGGCGGCCGATTCACTGCGCCTGACACGCCGCATCGTGGCGCAACCGGCCTTGGCCAACTACCAGCCAGAAGAATTCAGGCCCGGCGTGCAGTACCAGACCGACGACGATCTGGCAAGGTTGGCGGGCGACATTGCCACCACCATTTTTCACCCGGTTGGCACCACAAAAATGGGTCGCGCGGATGACCCTGACGCGGTGCTGGACAGCCATCTGCGGGTGCGGGGCCCGGGCGGACTGATTGCTGGCCTGCGCGTGGTGGATGCCGGTGCCATGCCAGTGATCACCAGCGGCAACACCAATTCGCCGACCTTGATGATGGCCGAGAAGGCGGCGCGTTGGATTGCTGCGGGCGCGTAGCCTGGGGGTTTCGGGTTTGTTTCAGGGGTGTGTCAAAGGGGCTGGTTGGCACTCAGGGAGAATCCGCAAAGGGTAATTCCTGATGGTCATGCACCCGTTTGGCGCTTACATTTGTGCCATCACTTGCAGATGTCGTCTGTTCAAGCTGAGAGGCCCCAGGAGACCCGACCCGCAGTGGTCAGGCAATAAAAACAGAAAAGGCACCGCTGACCCCGGTGCCTTTTTCAATTTATAAACCTAACTGGCCTGTAGCCCTTGTATTGATTGCGCTAGTGGCTATATTTTTAATAGCAAATTGCCGATTGGGTGAATGCGACAATGCCGCCATGGAATTGCTCATCGTCTCTGTTGCCTCCCTGTTTGCCGGTTTTGTGGACTCGATTGTGGGCGGCGGTGGGCTGATCTTGATTCCTGCGCTGTTTGCCACATTCCCCAATGCGCACCCGGCCACGCTGTTTGGCACCAACAAAGGGGCCTCGGTGTGGGGCACCGGTTTTGCCACCTGGCAGTACAGCCGAAAAGTCAAGCTGCGCTGGGCTGCCCTGTTGCCGGCTGCAGGCACGGGTCTGCTGGCCTCGTTTGCCGGGGCCTGGCTGGTGACCCTTGTGTCGCCCGATTTTTTGCGCAAGCTGCTGCCTTTTGTGTTGCTGGTGGTGTTGCTTTACACGCTGGCCAAAAAAGAGCTGGGGCGCACCCACACGCCGCATTTTTCAGGCCGTAAAGAGCAGCTCATTGCGGCGGGCATTGGTGCGGTGATCGGGTTTTACGATGGTTTTTTTGGGCCGGGCACCGGCAGTTTTCTGGTGTTTTTGTTTGTGCGGGTGCTGGGATACGACTTTCTGAACGCGTCGGCGTCGGCCAAACTGGTCAACACCGCCACCAACCTCTCGGCGCTGGCGCTTTTCATTGCCAAGGGGCACATCTGGTGGCATTTTGTGCTGGCCATGGCGCTGGCCAATGTGTTGGGCAGTCTGGCTGGCACGCGGCTTGCCATGAAGCATGGCACCGGTTTTGTACGCGGGGTGTTTCTTTTGGTCGTCAGTGCGCTGATTCTCAAGACCAGTTTTGATGCGTTTGCCGGATAAAAGACTAACATCGCTGGCAAATAGTTTTTACTCGAAGTCATTGGAGCGCCCCTTGAAATACCGCGAAAGCAAAGAGCAAAGTGCCGAACTGCTGCGCTTGGTGTTGGCGTCCATGGGGCATCATGATGCTGCCTACAACCCGGTCACCTATGCCGTCTGGTACGAGCATGTGGCGGGCATCAACAACCGCCTGTCGCAAGGCATTTCGCAAGTCATGCAAAGCAAGCCCCGGCTGGGTGATGCAGACGTGTGGCAGCTTTATGTGTCGTTCGTGGCAGACCTTGACACCCAGGCCATGCAACTCATCAGTGATGAGCTGCAACGCATGATGGCTGGCATGGCTGAGAGCGCGTCGCGCACGGGCAGCCAAGCGGGCGTCTATGGGGAAGAGTTGCAGAGCCTGAGTGCGGCGCTCAATTCAGGTGATGACGTGCTGCTCACACCTGCGGTTGCGCGCATCATTGCCAGTACGGCGCAGATGAAAGAGTCAACCCAGGCGCTGGAGCAGCAGGTGAATGTGAGCCAACAGGAAATTTCGCGCCTGAAAGATGAGCTGACCCGCACCCGTGACGACTCTTATAAAGACGCGCTCACCGGTGTGCTGAACCGCAAGGGCTTTGACAAACGGCTTGCCGATATGCTGGTGCAGCCCTTGCCCGAGGGGCATACACACGGGCTGATCATGTTGGACATTGACCATTTCAAGGCGGTCAATGACACGCATGGCCATGTGATGGGCGACCGGGTGTTGCAGGCGCTGGGTGAGGTGTTGCGCACGGTGGTTGGCCATGAGCACGGCTACAGCGTGGCTCGTTATGGCGGTGAGGAATTTGCGATTTTGATGCCTGATCGGTCGCTGGCCCAATGCCAGCAGCTTGCTGAACTGGTGCGTGTCCACACCAAGGCCATGAAGATTCGAGACCGGCGTACCAAGGCAGTGGTGCTGACCGTGACGCTCTCGGCAGGTGTGGCCAGCATGCAGGCCGATGATGATGCGCAGGCCCTGACCGCCCGGGCGGATGCGGCGTTGTACCAGTCAAAGCAGGCTGGTCGCGACCGCGTCAGCTGCGCCTGACAGTGGCGCGCTGCATGCGCCTAGCGTGAGGGCGCAGATGTAGTGGATGCAGTGGATGCAGCGGAAGCAGCAGCCGTGGCGGCAGGTGAAGGCGCCACCGCTGCGGTCGTTGCCGCGCCTCGGGGCCACGGCACCTCAGATGCTGGCTTTGGCGTGCCTACCGGTGCAGTTGCCTGCCCTTTGCTGACCAGTGCCAGATCTTCGTCGCTGGGGTATTGACCGAGTAACCAGTAATCAAAGGCGCGCCGCGCAATGGGCGCTGCAGAGGTTGAGCCAAAACCGGCGTTTTCCACAATCACGGCCAGCGCAATTTTGGGGTCCTCGGCGGGGGCAAACGCGATGTAGAGCGAGTGGTCGCGTTGTCGCTCCTCCATGCGGGCGGCGTTGTAGCGCTCGTTTTTGCTCTGCGTCACGGCTTGGGCGGTGCCGGTTTTGCCACCGCTGAGGTAGGCGGCGCCCGCAAACACACGCCTTGAGGTGCCGTCCTGCGTGACACCCACCATGGCGCGGCGAATGACCTCGATGTGCTCCGGCTTGAAGCCCAGGTTGATCGGGGGCTCGGGGGCCACGGGCACGCTGGTTTGTGAACTGGTGTCCTGGGTGGCCATGACCAGTTGCGGCTTGTGTTTGATGCCGTTGTTGGCCACGATGGCCGTGGCCTGGGCCAGTTGCAGCATGGTGAAGCTGTTGTAGCCCTGACCAATGCCCAGCGAAATGGTCTCGCCCGCATACCAGCGTTGCTGCTCGGGGCGCCGGTTTTTGAAATAATTGCGCTTCCAGTCTGTGCTGGGCAACACGCCGCGCACCTCGCCGTGGATGTCGATGCCGGTGATCTGGCCAAAGCCGAGCGGCGCCATGAAGTCGTGGATGGTATCCACGCCCAGCTCATTGGCCAGCGAGTAATAGTAGGCGTTACTGGACTCGACAATGGAACGATGCATGTCCATGATGCCGCCTTTCTCATTTTCAGGGCTGCCAAAGCGGTGGCCGCCGAACATGAAAAAGCCGGGGTCATTAATCTGTGTGCTGGCCGAGCGTGTGCCGGTGCTCAACGCGGCCAGCGCCATGAAGGGCTTGTAGGTGGAGCCGGCTGGGTAGGTGCCGCGCAAGGCGCGGTTGAGCAGCGGTTTGTCAATCGATTCATTGAGCCCTTGCCAGCTTTCCTGGTCAATGCCTTCGACAAACAAATTGGGGTCGAAGGTGGGTTTGCTGACGAACGCCAGCACCTCGCCGGTTTTCGGATCAAGCGCCACCAACGCACCGCGCCGTTCGCCAAACATATCCTCGATGAGCTTTTGCAGCTTGATGTCAATCGACAGCTTGACGGTGTGGCCGGGTTTGGATGGCAGACTCGCCAGGCGCCGCGTGGCACGACCACCGGCTGAGGTTTCCATCGAGTCCACCCCGGTGATGCCGTGCAGTTGCGACTCGTAACTTTGCTCTACGCCGAGCTTGCCGATGTATTCGGTGCCGCGGTAATTGGCCGCGTCGTCCGATTCGTCGAGCTTTTCTTTCTCGGAGACATTGATGCGCCCGATGTACCCGATCACATGGCTGGCAAGTTCGCCATAGGGGTAGTTGCGAAACAGGCGCGCCTTGATGTCAACCCCCGGAAAACGGTAACGCTGGGCGGCAAAACGGGCCACCTCTTCGTCGCTCAAGCGGCTGCGCAGCGGCAAAGACTCAAAACTTTTGCCATCTTCACGCAGTTTTTTGAAGCGTTTGCGGTCACGCGGGGTGATTTCCAGAATCTGCGCCAGTTCATCCATGGTCTGCTCAAGGTTGGGCACTTTGGAGGGTGTGAGTTCGAGTGTGTAGGCCGAGTAGTTGCTCGCCAGCACAATGCCGTTGCGGTCCAGAATCAGGCCCCGGTTGGGCACAATGGGCACGATGGCGGTGCGGTTGTTTTCGGCCTGGGCGCGCAAATCTTCGTGGCGCACCACCTGAAGGTAAAACAGCCGCGCTGCCACCAGTCCAAAACACACCGCAACCACAATGCTGGCCACCAGCACGCGCATGCGAAAGCGCGACAACTCGAGCTGAACGTTACGAATGACCGTCATGGTGCCAGGGCGTCAGCAGCAAAACTCACAGGGGCCGGTTGGCATCTGGATTGGGCGTGCGTTTTTGTGGCAGCAGCAGGAACACACTCACCACTGGCCAGAGCAGTGCCTCAAGAAAGGGTGCCAGCAGCATGGACCAACCGGGTGCATTGCCGCCGGAAATCATGCGCACCAACAGAGCCAGGGCATGTGCCACCACGAACAGGGGCAGCACTTGCGCCGCTTGCGATGGCACGCTGAACCACAACAACCGGCGGTGGATGGCAATGGCTAAAAAACTCAATGCGGTATAAGCCAGCGCGTGTTGCCCCAGCAGAGCACTCTGGTGGACATCCATGGCCAGGCCGAGCACAAAAGCTGCGCCCACGCCAACGCGCAGGGGCTGGTGAACGGTCCAGAACACCAGCACCAGCGCCAGCACATCGGGCAGCCAGGCGGCGCGTCCGAGCAGCCCCATGTTGACCATCATATTGACCGCCAAAGCCACTACCAGGCTGCTCCAGATGAACAACGGGCTGGCAGGCAGCAGCAGTTGCTGGCCACGCGGCATGATCATGGCTTGCTTCCTTTTTTGGTGGTCACCACGTTCGCTTCCGGGCGGGGCAGAATTTTTTCGGTCAGCGGGTGAAGCACCAGGACGTGCAAGCTGCCCGTGACCCCGGCCACTGGCGCGCAGGTGATGCGTGCAAACGCTGAGTCAGCCCGTCGCTCAATTTTGAGCACCCGCGCCACCGGCAAGCCAGGCGGGTAGACGCCGTCGACACCGCTGGTGGTGAGCAGGTCACCGGCGACCATGTCCACATTGGCGTCAATAAAGCGCAGTTCCAAGGTCCCGCTGTACGACGCGGCATCGCCAAAGGCCAGTGCACGCACGCCGGTGCGTACATTGAGCACGGGAATCGCCTGATTGTGGTCGGTGACCAGTGTGACTTCACTCACCGAGGGGTAGACCCGCGTGACTTGCCCCAGAATGCCGGCCTCGTCCAGCACTGGCGCGCCAAGCTGCACGGCGGCCAGCGACCCCTTGTCGATGATTACTTTTTGGGTGTAGGGGTCAGCGGCGTCATACAGTACTTGGGCCGCCAATGCGGGGGTGTTGATGCGTTCGCGCATGTCGAGCAGGGCTCGCAAGCGGAGGTTTTCCAGCGTCAGTTGCTCCACCTGCAGGGCGCGCTGCGATTGCAAGCCCAATTTGTATTGCGCGGCAGCCTCCTTGGTTTGCGAGGTGTTGAGCGTCTCAAAATACTGGCTGCTGCTTTGCGTCCAGACGACGGGCCGCAGGGCGACCCATTGCAGGGGATACAGCGCAGTGGCGATCAGGGCGCGCAGCGGTTGTGTGACGTGAAAGCGCGCATCGGCCACCATCAGCAACACGGCCAGGGTGCTGAAAAATATCAGCTTGGACAGTGCGGAGGGGCCCTGTCTGAAAAAGGGTGGGGGGGTGCTGTCCAGCGTACCGAGTGGCATCGCTGACTCCGCCGCTTATTCGCTGGTGAAAATGGAGCCCAGACGGTCCATTTGTTCCAAGGCCATCCCGCAGCCACGCACCACGCAGGTCAGCGGGTCTTCGGCCACCAGCACCGGCAGACCGGTTTCTTCGGCCAGCAGGCGGTCGAGGTCACGCAGCAGGGCGCCACCGCCGGTGAGCATCATGCCGCGGTCGGCAATGTCGGCGCCCAACTCGGGGGGGGTTTGTTCCAGCGCATTTTTCACGGCTGAGACGATGTTGTTGATCGGGTCAGTCAGGGCTTCAAGGATTTCGTTGCTCGAAATCGTGAAACTGCGTGGCACGCCCTCAGACAGGTTGCGCCCGCGAACTTCCATCTCACGCACTTCGCTGCCTGGAAACGCCGAGCCGATGTTCTTTTTGATGGCTTCGGCCGTGGGTTCACCAATCAGCATGCCGTAGTTGCGGCGGATGTAGTTGATGATGGCCTCATCGAATCGGTCGCCACCGACGCGCACACTGCCCTTGTAGACCATACCACCGAGCGAAATCACGCCCACTTCGGTGGTGCCGCCGCCAATGTCCACCACCATGGAGCCCTGCGCCTCTGACACTGGCAAGCCAGCGCCAATCGCGGCTGCCATGGGCTCTTCAATCAGGTAGACATCGCTGGCCCCGGCACCGAGTGCCGACTCGCGAATGGCGCGGCGTTCAACCTGGGTCGAGCCACATGGCACACAGATGATGATGCGCGGGCTGGGGCGAAAGATGGAGCGCGGATGCACCATCTTGATGAATTGCTTGAGCATTTGCTCGGTCACCGTGAAGTCCGCAATCACGCCATCTTTCATTGGACGAATGGCTTCGATGTTGCCCGGAACCTTGCCGAGCATGGCCTTGGCTTCCTTGCCGACCGCCTGGATGGTTTTCTTGCCTTGTGGGCCACCTTCGTGGCGAATGGCCACCACGGAGGGCTCATCCAGCACAATGCCTTTGTCTCGGACGTAAATCAGGGTGTTGGCGGTGCCAAGGTCAATGGCGAGGTCAGTCGAAAAATACTGACGGAATGTTCCAAACATGGATAGATCCTCATGGGCACAGGAGCGCTTCGACTCGCATGTCGCCCGGTAACGTTGTCAAAAGGGTGTGTTTTGGCGAAAAAAGGCGCTGGCGCGCGATACTGCTCAAAGGCGAGATAATACCCCATTGCCTGTGCGCAGCTACCCAAGTGGTTGCGTTTTGGCTTTGTTTTACACCCTGTTTCGATTGAAAACCCATGTCACTTTCTGCTGCTGATATTGACCGTCTGGCTCACCTGGCCCGTCTCGGGCTGGCTTCTGATGAGCGTGAGCGCTTGCGCTCGCAACTCAATGATTTCTTTGGCATCGTGGAAAAAATTCGGGCCGTGGACACCACCGGCATCACGCCACTGGCGCACCCGGTGGACATTTTGGGCGATGTGGCGCTGCGTTTGCGCGACGACATTGTCAGTGAAGCCAATCAGCGCGACGCGAACCAGCGCAACGCTCCCGCCATCGAAAATGGTCTGTTTTTAGTGCCCCGGGTGATTGAATAAAAAAGCACCAAGAATTCATCATGACCCAAACTTCATCTAATCTCCATGATCTGACAGTAGCTCAATTGGCCAACCTGTTGCGTGCGCGCAAAGTGTCCGCCGTTGAAACCGCTCAGCATTTTTTGACCCGTGCAAAATCACATGCTGATCTCGGTGCTTTCCTGGATGTTCGGGAGGACACCACGCTGGCACAAGCTCGTGCCGCTGATGCGCGGCTGGCGGCGGGCACATCGGGTGCCCTTGAGGGCGTGCCGGTGGCGCACAAGGACATTTTTGTCACGCGTGATTTCGCCGCCACGGCGGGCTCCAAAATGCTCAAGGGCTACCTGTCCCCGTTTGATGCCACCGTGGTGGCCAAACTTGGGGCCGGTGCGCCAGGCGGCGGCGCAGGCGCGGGCATGGTCACGTTGGGCAAGCTCAACTGCGATGAGTTCGCCATGGGGTCGGCCAACGAGAACTCGGCTTATGGTCAGGTCAAAAACCCCTGGGACACCAGCTGCACACCTGGCGGCTCCTCTGGTGGCAGCGCGGCAGCGGTCGCTGCGCGGTTAACCCCGGCGGCGACCGGCACAGACACAGGTGGTTCAATTCGCCAGCCCGCATCGTTTTGTGGCGTGACAGGCATCAAGCCAACCTATGGCCGAGCCTCGCGTTATGGCATGGTGGCGTTCGCCTCCAGCCTTGACCAGGCGGGCCCCATCGCGCGCACCGCAGAGGACTGTGCCTTGTTGCTCAGCGCCATGTGTGGCCCTGACCCGGACCGTGATTCAACCTCGCTCGATGTCCCTTCCGAGGACTTTGCGCGCGGGTTGAATGCTGACCTGACCGGTTTGCGCATTGGTGTGCCTGATGAATTTTTTGGTGAGGGACTGGCGCCCGATGTGCGCACTGCGGTGGATGCCGCCCTGAAGGAATTTGAGACACTGGGTGCCAAACTGGTGCCGATTTCGCTGCCACGCACCGAGCTGTCGATCCCGGTCTATTACATCATTGCGCCTGCAGAAGCGTCCAGCAACCTGAGCCGTTTTGACGGCGTGAAGTTCGGCTTTCGGGCTGACCAGTACACCGACCTCAATGACATGTACCTGCAAACCCGTGCCAAGGGGTTTGGTGATGAAGTCAAGCGCCGCATCATGATTGGCACCTATGTGCTTTCACATGGGTATTACGATGCCTATTACCTGCAGGCGCAAAAAATTCGACGCATGATTGCTGATGATTTTCAGCAGGCGTTCAAGGTTTGTGACGTGATTGCCGGACCGGTGGCGCCCACGGTGGCCTGGAAATTGGGTGGCCACAGCGACCCGCTGGCGGATTACCTGGCCGATATTTTCACCTTGCCCGGCTCCTTGGCAGGCCTGCCCGGCATGAGTGTGCCGGTGGGTTTTGGCGCGGGGCACCTCCCAGTGGGCTTGCAGCTGATTGGCAATTACCTGCAGGAAGCCAGGTTGCTGAATATGGCGCACCGCTTTCAGCAAGCCACCGACTGGCATGCAGCCAAGCCGCAAGGAGTATGAACATGAACACAACAACACAAATTAAACCAGCCGCCAAATCCTTGTTGGTGATGGGCTACGAAGTGGTGATTGGGTTCGAGACCCATGCCCAGCTTTCCACGCAGTCCAAAATTTTTAGCCGGGCACCCACCGCATTTGGCGCCGAGCCAAATACACAGGCGTGTGCGGTCGATTTGGCTTTGCCGGGCACCTTGCCGGTGATGAACAAAGGGGCGGTTGAGCGGGCCATTGAATTCGGCCTGGCGGTGGGCAGCACCATCGCCCCGCGCAGCGTGTTTGCTCGCAAAAACTACTTCTACCCAGACTTGCCCAAGGGTTACCAGATCAGCCAGTTTGAGATCCCGGTGGTGCAGGGCGGCGCAGTCGAGTTTTACCTGGGCGACGAGAAAAAATCGGTACGCCTGGTGCGCGCCCACCTGGAAGAAGATGCGGGCAAATCGTTGCACGAAGATTTCATTGGCCAAACCGGCATTGACCTGAACCGCGCTGGCACGCCGCTGCTGGAGATCGTGACTGAGCCCGATATGCGCTCCAGTGCCGAGGCCGTGGCCTATGCCAAGGAGTTGCACAAAATTGTGACCTGGATCGGCATTTGTGACGGCAACATGCAGGAAGGCTCGTTTCGCTGTGACGCCAATGTGTCGGTGCGTAAGCCTGGTGCAGATTTGGGCACGCGCCGTGAGATCAAGAACCTTAACAGTTTCAAGTTCATGCAGCAGGCCATCGACTACGAGATTCGCTGGCAGATTGAAGAGCTGGAAGATGGCCGCGCCATACAGCAGGCCACTGTGCTGTTCAACGCAGACACCGGTGAAACGCGGGCCATGCGCACCAAGGAGGATGCGGCGGATTACCGCTATTTTCCGGACCCGGATCTGCCACCGCTGATGGTGGCGCCTGAGTGGGTGGCGCGTGTCCGAGCCGGGATGACGGAATTGCCTCGCGTGATGGCGCAGCGTTTTGCAAGCGACTATGGCTTGTCCGATGACGACGCCACCGCCTTGACGCAAAGCCGTGAGGTGGCCGCCTACTTTGAAGCGGCGGCCAAAGCCAGCGGCCAACCCAAGTTGGTGGGCAACTGGATCATGGGCGAGGTCTCGCGCAGGTTGAACCTGGCTGAGGCTGACATCCGCGCTTGCCCTGTCAGCGCAGCGCAATTGGCGCAGTTGATCAATCGCATTCAAGACGGCACGATCTCGAATAACGCCGCGCGTCAGGTGCTGGATGCGTTGTGGGCATCTCCTGAGCTTGCAGTCGATGCCGTCATTGAAGCCAAGGGCTTGAAGCAGTTGAATGACGCTGGCGCGCTGGAGAAAATTGTCGACACGGTGCTGGCGGCCAACCCGAAAAATGTGGAAGAGTACCGCGCGGGCAATGCCAAGGCACTCAACGCCCTGGTGGGCCAGATCATGAAGGGCAGCCAGGGTAAAGCCAATCCCCAGCAGGTCAACGATTTACTGCGGCAAAAACTGGCGTAGAGGCCGTTGCGGGACGTTCGGCTACTCGGTGCGTGGCGTGGCGTTCATGCGCCACAGCGGTTGCAAACGCAACAGATCTTCGTCAAAGCGTGCGTTGGTTCGTGCCATTTCATTGTCCTTGTCAGCCAGGAAACGACCTTGAGCCGCCAGTGCTTGCGTCACCGCATCCATTTGTTGACGTAGCTTGAAAGGTGCTTTGCTCGGGTCTTTGGTGTAAAACGCCAACTCATCGAGCAGTTTCGCCCGCTCGGCAAGCAACTCAGTCACGCGAGTGACGGCTGCCTGTCTGACGAGCGTCACCTGGCGGAGCGATTCGGCCCTTTCTTTTTGGTGCGTCGCCTCGTTCGGGTAGCGCATCAGCATTGCACGATCGCGTTTTTTCTCTTCCTCCAGGCGCGCACGCTCTTGCTGGGCAGCCTTGGCTTTTGCTTCCATCTCGCTGCGTTCCTGCGCTGTCAAGTTCGGGCCAATTCTGGCCTTGACGGTGCCGCTGGGGTTGAGGATTTTTTGCTCCCGGTCGCTGCATTCGGGAATTTTCCGGTCTGACGTGAGCTTGCGGCCTTTGGCGTCTGTGCAGGTGTAAATGTCTGGCGTGGGCAAGGCGGTTTGTGCCGCAAGCGTGGTGCAGATGCCTGCCAGCAGCGCCGCTGACAGTGGCCGCAATGCGCGCAAGGGCCGTCTCATTGGCATGAGACTGTCTCGCTCACGCCATAACGCACGCGGTAAGCGCGCACGCGCTGCTGTGCATCAGCCAAACCGGCCACGCTGTGTTTTTCCAGGTAGCGCATCAGGTCATCAAGTCGGGCAATGGCGCATACCTGCAGGCCCAATTGCTGTTGCACATATTGCACCGCGCTGTGGTTCACATCGTGGCCAGCCTCGGTGGCTTTTTCTTGCCGGTCCAGCGCGATCACAACCGCGTGCGCGGTGGCGCCAGACGCCTGGATCAGGGCAATCGATTCGCGTACCGCAGTGCCCGCAGACATCACATCGTCAACAATCAGCACTCGGCCTTTGAGCGGTGCACCCACCAGCGTACCGCCCTCACCGTGGTCCTTGGCTTCCTTGCGGTTGTAGGCAAAGGGCACGTTGCGACCGAGTCGCGCCAACTCAACAGCCAATGCCGCGCCGAGCGGAATGCCTTTGTAGGCTGGGCCGAAAATCATGTCAAATTCAATGTCGCTGGCGAGCAATCGCTGCGCATAAAATTGCGCCAACCGACCCAGTTTGGCGCCATCGTCAAACAGTCCGGCGTTGAAAAAATAGGGGCTTAGCCGCCCTGCTTTGGTTTTGAATTCGCCAAAGCGCAGCACGCCACAATCTACGGCAAACTGAACAAAATCCTGCGCCAAAGCGTCCTGGCGAGGCGCTTGTTCAGTTTGCAATTCACTACGCTCTGTCATGGGGAAGTCCTTGTTCAAATTAACCAGCCTCAACCTCAATGGTATTCGCTCGGCGAGCAGCAAAGGCCTGCCGGCTTGGGTCAGCCAAACTGCACCCGATTGTATTTGTGTGCAGGAAGTCAAAGCCCTGGCCGGCGATGTGCTGGGCCGCTTTGAGAAGATGGCAGACTTGAATGGCTACTTTCATTTTGCGCAAAAAAAAGGCTACTCTGGCGTCGGTGTCTATACTCGTCAGGAACCTACAGATGTCAGGGTCGGGTTTGGACACCCTGGGTTTGATGCGGAAGGGCGCTATGTGGAGTTGCGCTTTGACTCAGGTCAGGTCAAGCGCTCCATCATCAGTTGCTATTTTCCCAGTGGCTCGTCTGGCGAAGAGCGCCAGCAGGCGAAATTCAAGTTTCTGGAAGAAATTTACCCGCACCTGCAGCGTTTGAAAGCCGAGCGCGAATTTGTGCTGTGCGGTGACGTGAACATTGCACACCAGGCGATTGACCTGAAGAACTGGAAAAGCAACCAGAAAAATTCAGGGTTTTTGCCTGACGAGCGCGCCTGGATGACCAAGTTGCTCAGCGGAGGTGGCCTGGTCGATGTCTACCGCCAATTGCATCCTACTGCCACCGAAGAAGCGTACACCTGGTGGAGTAACCGGGGCCAGGCCTATGCGAAGAATGTGGGCTGGCGGCTGGATTACCATCTGGCAACGCCTGCATGGGCCGAAACAGCGCGAAGTGTGACAATTTACAAGGATCAGAAGTTTTCGGACCACGCACCGATCAGTATAGAATATGCTATTTAAATCATAGTAAATGACGCTTATTCAATAAGGGCCACAGTTGGGAAAATCATTATTTTTTTGCTGGCTGATTTGGCTTGGCTTGGCAACACCTGCAGCTTGGGCACAGCCCGTGAACGATGGACCCGCAGTGGCTTTCTTTTATGGCGACAACTTGCCCTGGAGCGAGCTGCAGGCATTCGATTTGGTGGTGGTGGACCCGGACCATGTGCCTGACCCGAAGGCTGCCGGCTTGACGCATACCCGGTTGGCGGCCTATGTGGCAGTGGGCGAGGTGCAACCGTCACGGGACTACGCGGCCAGTATTCCCAAGGGCTGGTTGGTGGGTGAGAACAAGGACTGGGGCAGTCGCCTGATTGACCAATCACACCCTGAATGGCCCAGGTTTTTTACCGACCGTGTGGTCGCACCTTTGTGGGACAAAGGCTACCGCACTTTCTTTCTTGACACGCTTGATTCGTATCACCTGTTTGCCAAGACGCCTGAAAAACGGGCGATCCAAGAGGCCGGCATGGTGGCCGTGATTGAGGCTGTTGCAGCGCGCTATCCTGACATCAAATTGATCTTCAACCGCGGCTTTGAGATTCTGCCGCAGACCCACAAGCGGGTGGAAATGGTGGTGGCTGAGTCGCTGTTCCAGGGTTTTGATGCAGGCAAGGGTAAATACAAGGTGGTGCTGCCGGAGGATCGTGAGTGGTTGACCGCCCAATTACGCCAGGCCAATGAGGCCTACAGGTTGCCTGTGGTGGTGATTGATTATGTGCCGCCGGCCAAGCGTGAATTGGCCCGCAAAACGGCGCAGCGCATCAAGGAGTTGGGCTTTACACCATGGGTTGCAACGCCTGATCTGGGTACTTTGGGGGTGGGGGCCATTGAGGTGATGCCGCGCCGTGTGGCAGTCATTCACAGCAAATTGAAAGATGAATACGCCCTGCGCGAACTAGGATCCGTACGCGCAGGTGCCATGCCTTTGCATTACCTGGGTTATGTTCCCGACTACTTTGATGCCGCCCATCTGCCTGAGTTTTCCTTGTCGGGCCGTTATGCGGCAGTGTTGGTCTGGCTGGATGCAGACCCTGCGTCTGCGGACCAGCAACTTTTGCGCTCGTGGTTGGACAAGCAACTGACGGAGGCGATACCGATCGTGATGATGGGGGCACCTCCTTTTTTGATGGAAGGCGCTTTGGGTAAACGGCTTGGTTTTTCTTTGGGACCAACAAATTCTGCGACACAAACGATCCAGATCACCCAGCAAGCGCCCATGATAGGTTACGAGCGGGCACCATCCCCTCAAGCGGCAGATTTTTACCCATTGAGCATTCAAAACAGCCAAGCGCTGTTGAGTCTGGCGCGCGGGGCAGACACACAGGTCGCCGCAGCACTTACCCCATGGGGTGGCTATGTGTTGCCTTCCTATGATGTGGTGACACTTGCGGGTAACTCGGGAGACCGTTGGGTGATCGACCCGTTTGCTTTTTTCCAGCAAGCCATGCGTTTGCCCGAGATGCCTGTGCCTGATGTGACGACCGAGTCGGGGCGACGCATGTTGATGGTTCATATGGATGGCGATGGGTTCATCAGCCGATCAGAGTTACCTGGCAACCCCTTGGCGGGCGAAGTGGTGCGCGATCGGGTCGTCAACAAATACCCGCTGCCCATGACCATTTCAGTGATTGAAGCCGAGTTGTCTCCGAAAGGCCTCTATCCCAGCATGTCCACCTATGCAGAAAACGTGGCGCGTGAGATTTTTCGTGCGCCCAACGTGGCCATTGCATCGCACAGCTATTCTCATCCTTTTTACTGGAGCAAAGCGGGTGAGATTGATCCAAATGGTGGCTATAACTTGCGTTTGCCGGGCTATCAGTTTGATCTGGACCGCGAGATTCAAGGCTCTATTGGCTACATCAACAGCAGATTGGCACCGCCAGGCAAGAAAGTGAGCATGTTTTTTTGGACCGGAGATTGCGTGCCAGGTTCTGATGCGCTGGTAAAGACCGATGATGCAGGTGTGTTCAACATGAATGGTGGAGACACCACAGCCACCCGAACAGCGCCCACCATGACCGAAGTTGAAGGCTTGGGCCTGCGCCGTGGTAACGGCTACCAGGTTTTTGCGCCCAACCAGAATGAGAACGTTTACACCAACAATTGGCGCGGTCCGTTTTACGGTTTTGAGCGGGTCATTGAAACTTTTGAGTTCACCGAAAGCCCGCGACGCTTGAAGCCGATCAACATCTACTTCCACACCTACCTGACCACCAAAGCCGCAGGCATGAAGTCGCTCGACAAGGTGTTCACTTATGCACTGGGTCGGGAGACCACACCGGTTTATGTGGCTGATTACGCCCGCAAGGTGCTGGACTTCCAGCGCATGGCGGTTGCACGCACCGCTGCAGGCTGGCGGGTACGTGGTGCCAAAGATTTGCGCACGCTTCGCTTGCCAGCCAGCATGGGTTCCCCTGACGTGGCAAAGAGTCAGGCCGTGGCAGGCTTCACCAGCCACCAGGGCGAGGTGTATGCACATTTGAGCGATGACTCGGCTGATGTGGTGCTGGGCAATGCCACGGCAAACACGGTGCGCTTGGTGTCTGCCAATGGTCGAATTGAGAGCTTTGAGCGCGTGCCCAACGGTTACCGCTGGTACTTGAAGGCTTATGTGCCGCTCAAGTTCACCTTGGCCAATGCGCAAGCCTGCCAGGTTCGTGTGGGTGGGCGTCTGTTAACGGCCAAGCGTCGTGTAGACGGACTTAGTTTTTTTGAGATTCAAGACCATGTTGCCAGACCGCTCGAAGCGATATGCCGGGGTTGATGGCCAAATAGCCCGCCTTGAGCTGGCTGCCAATTGGCAGTTGCTTTTGGTGGCCTTGTTGGTCATCGCTCTGCTGATGGCTATTTTTCCTCGCAAAGCCTTGATTGAGCAGCTTTACCAGCAGCGAACGCTTGATGATTTGACCCTGTCTTACGTGCAGAATCTGTACCGCACCAACCCGGAAAACGCCGATGCGGCGCTGCTGCTGGCCAGGACCCAGCAAGACGTGATGGACATCTCAAATCTGGAGTCCTTGGTATTGGGTCTGTCCGCATCCGGTGATTTGCGCCAGCGCAATGAGGCACGCGCCGTGTTGTTCAAAGCCTATCGGACCCGGCTGGGCAAACAGCTTGACGAGGTTGAGGCCGGTCGTTTGACCGCTCGCCTCGCGGGCTTGCTCCAAGCCGCAAAGACCGATGATTTGCCTGACAGTCTGGCGCGGATGTTTGGCGACGAAGCGTTCAAATTGAACATGCCAAAGCTTGGTGGGGATTTTTATCAAAAACTCCACATTGATCCATCGGCCAGTGCACTGGAGGGCTTTGGTGATGTGGCGTTGGGCAATGGACAGCATGCAGCGGCAGCCACCTACTACTTTATGGCGCGTGACCATGCGGGATCGGTTGAGGAGTCTCGTCGCTTGTTCCAGCGTGGTGTGCGTGCGCTGATGGCGGCCAGCTTGTTCAAGCAGGCCATGGCGGAAGCCAGGTTCAGGCTGGGGGACTTGGAGAATGACCCGCAGACCTTGCGGTTTCTGTCACGTACCGCCTTGGCAGCAGGTGACCCGGTCGCTGCCGCAGATTACGCACGCAGACTGGTTTTCAAATGAGGAAAATAGCTTTGAAAACCCCGCACGTGTGGCTGCCTCTGTTGGCGCTTGTGTGGCCCATCAGTTCGTTGCAGACGGCGCAGGCAGCACCGCCAGTTGCAGCACAGGTCACAGGGACTGAGTCATTGAAGCCCTTTGACCCACAGGATTTTGCGTTGGCTTACGACGTGTTGCTGGGTGCCGGTGATTTGCAACGCGCTTTTCTGGTGGCGCAACGGGCGGTTCAGGTGTTGCCGAACGATCGTCAATGGCGGCGCAGATTGGCACAGGTCAGTGACTGGACGCAACGCCCGGAGGTCGCCGCGCAGCAGTGGCTGGCGCTGTTCACGCATGGTGATCGAGCCACTGACACGTTGCAGGCGGTGATCCGTTTGGCGCCGCTGGCAGATCAGCCCTTGTTGGCGCTGCAGGCTTGGGCTGAGCTTGCCAAGCGGCAGCCGTTGACCGATGTGCAGTGGCTTGATGTGTTTGGGCTGTATGAAATGGCCGCCGAGCCTTTGAAAGGCGCCCAGTTTTTCGAAACCCAGTTCGCGTTGATCAAGAACCCCAATTTGCTGGAGTTCGCCGGCCGTTTGGCTGAGAACGCCGGTGACGATGACCGGGCCCAGCGCCTCTACAGCCAACGCGCAAATATGGCACCGTTTTCGATGGATGTCATGCTCCGCGCCGTGGTCCTCCTGATACGGCGGGACAAAATGCAGGATGCGCTGGCTATGCTGCAAGCCCATCAGCACCAGGTGCCCGCTCAGGCGATTGAGTATTGGCGGCTTTTAGGTCAGGTGGCGTGGGAAGCCCGTGCCTACGGGGTTGCAAAATCGGCGTATGCGCAGTATGCAGGCCAGCCCGGGGCAACGCTGGCAGACTGGTCGCGTTTGATCTTTCTGGTGCGTCAGGACCACCCGGCACAGGCAGCTGACCTGGCCTTGCAGGCGTACAAGCGCTTTGGCTCTGTGGAACAACTGCTGCTGAGTCTGGGTATTTACGCAGAACTTGGCGATATGGCCGCGCAAGCCCGCGTGTATGCTGAATTGGGCGGCCCTGTGGCGGACGTGCTCGCAAAAGAAACACGGTTTTTAATGATGCGCGCGCAGTTTTACCAGCGGCAGAAGAAATCAGAGTTGGCTTGGGCGGACTACCGTCAGGCACTCAAACAAGCGCCGAAAGAGACAGAGGTGGTGCTGGCCAGCCTGTGGTTTTTGATTGACGCCCAAAGGGTCGAATCACTGCCTGCCTTTATGCGAACATATGTCGGGCTAGCGACCGATAACCCTGAGTTTTGGCAAGCTTATGCGGCCGCAAGTCAGGTGCTGGAGAAGCATCGCGACGCAGTCGTCTGGTATGCAAGGGCCGCAGCGAAAAATGCCAGTGACCCCTTGATGTTGCTGAATTACGCAGATGCTTTAGAGCGCACCAGCCAACTGGGCATGGCGGACCGGATGCGTCGGCATGCCTGGTTGCTGTTGAAGCAAAAATACCCGCAGCCCCAGTGGCTGCCTGCCGCCGTCCAAAGCCCGGAATTGCTGGCATTGGCTCGGTTGCAGTTGATGGACCAACCGGGCGACCCTGGCATGGCATTGGTTCGGCAATGGGTCAGTCAAATGCGTGGCTTGCCGGATGCGCCAGCCACGGAGCAAACGGCGGTGCTTGTGTTGGGCTGGGCGATTGTGAAAGAGCAGTTCAACAACGCTCGGACCTGGATGTGGCGGCGTTATGCGCGCCAGAGTCAACTGGCCCCGCCGCTTTGGGGCGACAGCCAGACAGCGCTGCAACTTCAGGAAACTCAGACCATGGACCGCTTGTTGACACGCCATGGCGATGCGCTGCCGATCTACAACCGCTACGACACCGCGCGTGAGTTGGGCCATGTTCAGCAAGCCATTGACATTGCCTTCAAAGGCATGTTGCAGCAGGACGACGAGCCCTTGTATGACCGGTATCGTCAGCACGTGCCGGCCCAGGCCAACTATGTGCAGCTGGGCTGGGGTGTGGAACACCAAGGTGGCTTGAACAACCATGGTTTGCGCTTTGAGACCCGGCTGGTGATCAGCCCCAAACTGCACCTGACCCTGAGCGGCTCGCGCCAGCAGCAGGCCGGTGCCGACCCGGTGCTGCAGGCGCTCACGCCGGCCACAGACCGCCTCGCCAGTGTGCAGGCGCGCTGGCTGGGCGAGCGTGGCGAGACCTCTGTGACCATCGCCCGGCGTGACGAGCTTGACGGCTTGATGAGTTTTCGCCTGCAGCAGACTGTGCAATTGGGTGGGCGCCTGAACCTTGAGGCCGGCGTGGATGCCAGAACCGAGTCCACCGTGAGCTTGCCGATGCAAGTGGCGGGGTATGAAAACAGCCTGTATGGCGCCGCAAACTACACCTTGGGCAAGCGCGAGTACGTCAGGATCGCACCGCGGTATTCGCGTTACTACACGCAGTTTGGCGATGAGCTGGGCAGCGGCAGACTGCTTGACCTGGAGTTTGGCTACCGTATTCGCACGGAATACCCGGATTGGCGGCTGCGCGCATTTTTGACCCGCCAGCTGTTTTCGCGCTCCAGTGTCTTGAGCAGTGCATCGCAGGCGCGTTTGCCCGGTCTTCAAGAGGCGGTGAGCAATGAGACCATCGACTTGCTCACTTACTTCATCCCCGAAAGCAGCACCACCTGGGGTGCCTGCTGGGGCATGGGGGAAAACCTCGCCGGTCAAAACCTGCAGACCACTTATTCGCGCGCCTGGCGCCCCTTTTTCGACCTTTGCCTCAACCATAATACGGTGAGTGGCAATGGCCGAACTGGCACCCTGGGCCTGGCGGGTTCAGTCACAGGGGAAGACCATTTGCTGCTGCAATTGCAAAAAAACGGCGGCACACAACCTGGCAGTTCACCAACCAACTCGCTGGCGGTGCGCTACCGGCGGTATTTTTAGGACTTTTATCATGACATTTTTGAAGTATTTCTGGCTTGGCCTGTGGATGGTGGTGGTGACGGGGTGCGCCACTTCGATTCAATCGTCAGCCACGCGCGATGCGCTGGACCCCGCCGCCAAATGGGTGCTGCTGCCGATCGCCAACAACACTGACACGCCACAGGCTGGGCTCTCCGCCGAGGCCATGCTGGAACACCAGTTGCGCCGACGCGGCATCCTGGGCGTGCAGCATTACCCGGCCAGCTTGTCGCGAGACAGCTTGTTTGAACCCACAGAACGCAAGGTGACGGAAGAAGCCCAGCAGTGGGCACGTGACCAGGGTGCACGGTTTGCCGTGCTTGGCAGTGTGCAAGAGTGGCGCTACAAGGTAGGTATTGATGGTGAACCTGCGGTTGGCATTGCCTTGAAGGTACTTGATTTGTCGTCGGGAAAAGTGGTTTGGAGCGCGTCGGGTGCCAAAAGCGGCTGGAGCCGAGAGGCGCTTTCCGCGGTCGCTCAATCTGTGCTGACAGAATTGTTGGACACCCTGCCATTGGTGCAGAACGCCTCAGCGCAATAGTTATTTCACATGCGGCAATTTGCTTTTGGACAGTGGCTGAATGCGGCTTTTGGTCGTGAGGCACTTGCCCCGGAATTCACCACCACGCGCGCGCAGTGGGTAGAAATTGCGGTGATTTCACTGGGTGCCGTTGCCGTGGCGTGGTGGGCCACGCCTAACGACCCAACTTTGGCAAACCAGGGGTTCCCCTGGCTCTGGTTCGCGCCCTTGCTGGTGGCTTTGCGTTATGGCGTGTTACCAAGCTTGCTGTCGGTCAGTGTGGTCGTGGGCAATTATTGGTTGGCTTGGCAGCTTGGCCGTTTGCCCGCGGGTGTGCCTGAAGCATCGCTTTTTGGTGGCGGGTTGGCCGTGCTGCTTTGCGGCGAGTTCAGTGATGTGTGGCGTGACCGGAACAGCCGCATGGAAGAAGCTTACCTCTACATGTCGGAGCGCCTGTCGCGCTTGACCAAGCGGCATTTGCTGCTGAATCTCTCGCATGACCGGCTGGAGCAGGAAATGCTGGCGCGACCAGGTACTTTGCGTGATGCGTTGGCCAGGTTGAGGTTATTGTCAACCGAGGTCACACCAGACAATCCCATGCCCGGCTCGACTGGTTTGCTGCAATTGCTTTCACAGTACGTGAGCATTGAGTCCGCGCAGATTTACTTGCTCGAACCACAAGACGCTTCTTACATCTTGGGCCGGTCGATTGCCCAATTGGGTGAACCAGCACCATTGGCTGCCGACGATGAGTTGCTTCAGCGGGTGCTGGAGAAAGGCGGCCTGGCGCACATTGCCAATCAGGAGGCCAGCCTGCAGCGTCGCACCTCCCAATTGGTGGTGGCGCCCCTGGTTGCGGGCGACAACGATCTTGTGGGCGTGCTGGCAGTCACTCGCATGCCATTTTTCGCGCTGACAGACGAAAATTTGCAAATGATGCTGGTTCTGCTGGGCTACTTTGCCGACAACCTGCGTTCTGCCAGTGGTGTTGCCGTTATCCAGCAGCGTTTGCCGGACATGCCGTATCTGTTCGCCCAGGAACTGGCACGGTTACTGAGGTTGCATCAAAAAGTGGCTTTGCCGAGCCATTTGGTGGTGATGCACTTTACGGGACCCCGCCGCCACGAAATACCTGCTGAGTTTTTGCGAATCAAGCGGGGGCTGGATTTGTATTGGCAAACCTCTGATCCTGACGCGCCGATGCTCGTCGTGTTGATGCCGTTTGCGTCAAGTTCGGCCAAAGACGGTTTTTTTCTGCGCATCGACGAGTGGCTGAAAAGCCGGTTCCAGGGCGATATTGAGTCGTTGAAAATCCAGGTGCATGTGATTGACTTTGACAACAAAGACCCGCTGGCTGAACTGGTTGAGGCGGTAGGCCGTTTGTGAACCCGATTTATTGGACATGGTCAGCGGTCGCCGCAGACATGGGTCTGTTGTTGAGCCCTTTGGTTTCATCAACCTCATTGCTGTCTTTTTGGGCTGTATTGATCACGCATGCACTGGTGACCGCTGTGGCGGGGCTGGCCACCTATTTAATGCTGCCGCGTCGCTTTCAACAACCCAGGTTGGCCGTCACCCTTTTGATGTTTACCTTTGCGTTTGTGGCCCCGGTGATCGGTGCGATTGCCTTGCTGGTGATGGTTCGCGCCAACTTGCGCAAACCTGTGGAGGACGCCCGGTTTGCAGTGCCCTTGTCGCTGGATTTGCCGCTCTATGACGTGCAGCCGGAGGAGCGGCACCGCAGCGGGCAAGGTGCCATTCGTTCCCGTTTGAACGAAGACGTGCCCAGCGCGGTGCGTATGCAATCTTTGCTGACCCTGCAGGCGGTGCCCAGCAAAGTTTCAAATCCCATCCTGGAAGAGCTGCTGGGTGACGCCACTGAAGACGTGCGATTGGTGGCGTTTGGCATGCTCGACGCGGAAGAGAAAAAAATAGCCAAGGAAATCCGGTACGAATCTGAAAGGCAGCACCGTCAGCTGAGCAAAGCGCAGCGCTACGACTCGTTGAGACGCCTGGCAGAACTGAATTGGGAACTGGTTTATGCATGCCTGATACAGGGTGAATTACGCCAGCATATTTTGCGACAAGCACGTGCTTACGTGGATGAGGCGCTGGCCTTGAGTGTGCCGCCGGGGTCGGGTTTGGTGTTCCTGCAGGGCCGGATCCTGTTTGAGTTGGGTGACGCAGAAGGTGCTGAGCGGGCCATGTTGCGAGCCATGGATTTGGGTCAACCCAAGACGTCAGCCTTGCCATACCTGGCCGAAATTGCATTTCAGCGCCGTGATTTTTCCCAGGTCGGGCTGTTCATGCAGCAACTTTCATCACTGAACCTGGCATCGCGTACCCGCGCCGTCGAAGACTTTTGGGGCAAACGTGACTACGAGATCAACTACCGTGACCGCAAATACCTCCCCCATATCTAAGTCGCCTTACCCTGAGGCGGACAGCGTGGATGTTCTGCTGCTGCTGGAGGGCACGTTTCCTTTCGTGGCGGGAGGCGTGTCGAGTTGGGTCAACCAAATCATTCGCGGGTTTCCGGACATCCGGTTTGGCGCGGTGTTTTTGGGCAGTCGGCCGCAAGACTATGGCGACATGCGTTATGCCTTGCCCGACAACCTGGTTCATCTGCAGGTGGCCTATATTTATGGAGACCATGAGACACCCCCTATCATGCCAGTGGATGCGGATGACGAGACCATGGCCATGGTGGAGGACGTGCATTCCCTGTTCGAAACCGACATGCGGGCGCCCCAGTGTGAGCACATGTTTGCCCAACTGATGGATGAGGCGGGCCCTGATGGCAAGTTGAGCCAGGAGGTGTTTTTGTACAGCAAGGCCTCCTGGGAATACATCAAAAAGAGCTACCGCAGGCGCAGCACAGATCCGTCGTTTGTCGATTATTTCTGGACCATCAGAACCATTCACACGCCCTTTTGGCGGTTGCGGGAAGTGGCGCTGAGTTGCCCCAAGGCCCGCGTTTACCACGCCATATCTACTGGTTATGCGGGCATTCTGGGGGTGTTGTTGAAACACCGCAACAAGAGGCCGCTGATGCTCAGTGAGCATGGCATTTACGTCAAAGAGCGAAAAATTGATCTGTACCAGGCGCAGTGGCTCAAGGACAACCGAAGTGTGTTCGACCGGGATCCGTCACGGGTGAGCTATTTCCGCCAACTCTGGATCCGGTTTTTTGAACATTTGGGCTATGTGACTTACCAGGCAGCGGGCGACATCATTGCGCTGTATGAGGCCAACCGGCAGCGTCAACTGCAAGACGGCGCGCCACCTGAGCGCACCGCCAACATTCCCAACGGCATTGACGTCGCCCGGTTTGCGCAGCTGCGGTCGCAACGCGACCCTGTGGTGCCCAAAGTGTTGTGCCTGATCGGGCGCGTGGTACCCATCAAGGACATCAAAACCTTCATCCGTGCCATGGTCACCGTGGTCAAGCATTTGCCTGAGGCGCAGGCCTGGATTGCCGGGCCTGAAGAAGAAGCTCCCGAGTATGCGCAAGAATGCCGCGACCTGGCTGCGCAGTTGGGCTTGGCCGATACCGTCAAGTTTTTGGGTTTTCAGAAGCTGACGGATCTGCTGCCAAAAGTTGGCCTGGTGGTGTTGAGCTCCATCAGTGAGGCCCTGCCCCTGGTGATTCTTGAGGGTTACGCTGCAGGCGTGCCGACGGTATCCACGGACGTGGGGTCGTGCCGGCAACTGGTATTCGGCTTGCCGGGTGAAGACGCTGCGCTTGGTGCTTCTGGCCGGGTCGTGCGGATCGCTGATCCAGACGCCCTGGCCCAGGCGGCCCTGGCGCTCCTGGCTGACGAGGCGGAGTGGCAACGGGCCAGCGATGCAGGCATCAGGCGGGTAGAAAAGTACTACGCCCAGGACATCATGTTTGCCCGCTACCGGGCGCTGTATGAACGGAACTTGCAATGGCAGGCATAGGCTTCGAGCTGCGCAAACTGCTCAAGAAGCAGACCTACTCAGGCCTGCTTCAGGCCTACGCATTTGCCGGGCTGATCAGCTCCGGGCCGTGGGTGCTGTCAATCATTGGCATCATGCTGATTGGTGTGCTGAGTCTGGGGCTGGTCATTCCCAAAGAGGCGATCTCACAGTTTCAGGTGACGGTAACCTACCTTTTTCTGATCTCCCTGATTGGCACAGGCCTGGTGCAGTTGTCGTTCACACGTTTTGTGGCCGACCGAATTTTTGAGAAAAACGATGCCGCAATATTGCCCAATTTCAATGGTCTGATCCTGGTGGCGGTCGGCGTCAGTGTCGTGGTGGCCTTGCCGGCAGCCGCTTTTCTTTTTCCGGAGCAAACGGTGCTGTACCGCTTGTTGTTCATCCTGGGCCTGGCGATCATGTCAGGGATCTGGATCGCCACCGTTTTCCTGACCGGCATGAAGCATTACCGGGCCATCGTGCTGATCTTTTTCCTGGGTTACAGCGCCACCCTGATTCTGGCCATGCTCTTTCGGCCGTTGCTTGGCATGGATGGCCTGTTGCTCGGCTTTGTCATCGGCCACTATCTGTTGCTGATGGGCATGATCTGGCTGATCTATCGCAATTACCAGTCGGATCAGTTCATTGCCTTTGACATCTGGAAGACCGGTGCCATGTACGGCAGCCTGATGGCCACCGGCTTCTTGTTCAACCTCGGCGCTTGGGTCGATAAATTGATGTTTTGGTACTACCCGGCCACGGGGCAACAGGTGATCGGGCCCCTGCATGCATCGGTAATTTACGATTTCCCTATTTTTCTGGCCTACCTCTCTGTGATTCCGGGTATGGCGGTGTTTTTGGTGCGCATTGAAACTGATTTTGTGGAGTACTACCTCAAGTTCTACAACGCCGTCAGGGAGGGATCCACGCTGGATTACATCGAGCGCATGAGGAACCACATGGTGTACTACGTGCAGCGCGGCTTGTTTGACATTGCCAAAATTCAGGCCATTGCGGTGCTGGTGACCTTTGCATTGGGTGGCGTGTTGCTGGAGTCTGTGGGCATCTCCACCTTGTACCTTCCCCTGCTGTATGTGGATGTGGTGGGCGTCGGGTTGCAAGTGGTGCTTTTGGGCATTTTGAATGTGCTGTTTTACCTGGATCAGCGTCGCGCGGTGGTAGGTTTGACCGGGCTGCTGGTGGTCTCCAACACGGTGTTCACTGCGATTTCCCTGTACCTGGGTGCGGCATGGTTCGGCTACGGTTTTGCGTTGGCGATGCTGCTGACGGTGCTGGTCGGTGTGTGGGTTTTGAACCGAAAGCTGGAGCGCCTGGAGTACCAGACGTTCATGCTGCAATGAGGTCAGTTCAACGTTGCGGACGAAGCCCGTTCATTTTCAGATGAGCCCACAAAATCTTCAGCCTGCCACTGCGCGGCGCGGCTGGCTGGCCGCCTTCAAGGTCTATCTGGAACCCCCTTCGCTGCGCATGCTCTCGCTCGGGTTCTCCGCCGGTTTGCCTCTGCTGCTGGTGCTGGGCACCTTGAGTTTCTGGCTGCGTGAGGCGGGCATTGACCGCACCACCATTGGTTACCTGAGTTGGGTTGGGCTGGCCTATGCCTTCAAGTGGGTCTGGGCGCCGCTGGTAGACCGTCTGCCGATTCCGCTGCTGACACGCAGGCTGGGGCGCAGGCGCAGCTGGCTGCTGCTGTCGCAAATCGCCATCATGGTTGGCTTGATCGCGATGTCGTTCAATGACCCGCAAGTGGCGCTGCTGCCGGTGGTGTGGGGCGCCTTGGCGGTGGCCTTTGGCTCGGCCACGCAGGACATTGCGCTGGATGCCTTTCGCATCGAGTCGGCCGACATGGACCGTCAGGCGGCGCTGGCCGCAGCCTACCAAACCGGCTACCGGTTGGCCATGATCTGGGCCGGGGCCGGTGTGTTGTGGCTGGCGGCCCGGGCCGAGGTGGCGGGCGCTGCAGGCTACCAACACGGTGCCTGGCACACCGCCTATCTGGTCATGGCAGCCAGCATGTTGCCCGGGGTGTTGACCGTGTTGCTGTCGCAAGAGCCTCTGCGCAGGGAATTGCCGCCCGCAAAAAACGCCATGGACTGGTTGCGTGGTGCCCTGGTGGAGCCGTTTGCTGATTTTGTCAGCCGTTACCGCTGGCAGGCGGTGTTGATCCTGGCGCTGATTGCCACTTACCGCATCAGCGACGTGGTGATGGGCATCATGGCCAACCCGTTTTATGTCGACATGGGCTACAGCAAGGACGAGGTGGCAGCCGTCACCAAAGTCTTTGGTGTCATCATGACCCTGGTCGGCGCGTTCGTGGGCGGGGTGCTGGCCATGCGGCTGGGCGTGATGCGGGTGCTCATGCTGGGGGCTGTGCTCAGTGCCGCCAGCAACCTGCTGTTTGCCGCCTTGAGCACGCGAGGTCACGATTTGAACGGGTTGATTTTTGTGATTTCTGCCGACAACCTGGCCAGCGGCATTGCCTCTGCGGCGTTCATTGCCTACCTGTCGAGCCTGACCAACGTCAACTATTCGGCCACGCAATACGCGCTGTTCAGTTCCATGATGTTGTTGTTGCCCAAATTTCTGGCGGGCTACTCAGGGCGTTATGTGGATGCCTTTGGTTATGCCGACTTCTTTGTGGCCACCGCCATGCTGGGCGCACCGGTATTGTTGCTGGTGTGGCTGACTTCAAGGTTAAATAAGCCCCTAGCCCCCGTAGAATAAGCGCAAGCAGCTATACATTTTGAAAAGTATCAGGCGAGTCATTTACCTATCTTTACGCCCGCGACAAGACGGCGATGAGGCGGCGCACTAGACTGTGGCCATGAACCAACAGCTGCTGATGATTGAAGACGATGCGCGCCTGGCTGACATGGTGAGCACCTACCTGGGCCAGTCTGGCTACCAGGTCACGCACGCGGGCAACGCCTTGGCGGGTCTGGCGCAGTTGCAGGCCAATGCCGTTGACATGGTGATTCTGGACCTGATGCTGCCCGACATGGATGGCCTGGAAGTGTGTCGCCGCATTCGTGCCCTGCCGGGCGCTCTGGGTCGCACGCCAGTGTTGATGCTCACCGCCAAGGGTGACCCGATGGACCGCATCATCGGTCTGGAAATGGGTGCGGATGATTACCTGCCCAAGCCCTTTGAACCCCGTGAGTTGCTGGCCCGCATTCGCGCCGTGCTGCGCCGCCAGGGCGATGGCCCTGTGGCTGGCAACGGCGCCATGCTGCACTTTGGCACGCTGGAGATCGATCGCGATGCCCGCACGGTGAGTGTGGCCGGCCTGGCGTGTGACTTGACCTCTTACCAGTTTGACCTGTTGGTGATTTTGGCCGAGCGCGCTGGACGGGTGCTTACCCGTGACCAGATCATGGAAGCCGTGCGCGGCCGGGAACTGGAGGCGTTTGACCGCTCGATTGACGTGCACATGGGACGGATTCGCGCCGCCATCGAGGTGGACGCCAAAAATCCCAAGCGCATTCTTACGGTGCGCGGTGTGGGCTACGTGTTTGCCCGCCAGCAAGACTGATGTTCAACAAACTCTACGTTCGCATCTGGCTGGCGGTGGTGCTGGCCGTGGCCGTGCTTATCCTGCTGGTCGGGTGGGTTTGGCGGCTGGCTGCTGAGCCACCACTGCGCGACGTGGTGGTGCGCAATGAGGCCGGGCAGATCATTGGCCGGGGTCATCCGCGCGCTGGATTGACAGAAGACGAGGCGCATGCACGGATGATGCGCCGGGCCATGCGGCGTGACACACCCGTGGTGCGCGAGCCTGCGGCGCCCGAGGCGGCCTCTGCGAGCGCGCCGGATGACGCCCAGGCGACCGATGCGCCCGAGGCCGCAGAGCGCCCGCCCGGCGGCCATGCGCCTGAGTTTGAGGTCCTCATGCATGATGGCCAAACCATGCGCATGCGTTTGATGCGTGCGCCACCCTCATTCTGGAGCCGGCCGCCGTTTGGTTTTGCCTGGATGCTGGTTTGGGTAGGCATTGCCGTCGCATTGGCCACGTATCCCATTGTGCGCACCCTGACACGCCGCCTGGAGCGCCTGCAAGACGGTGTGCAGCAGTGGGGCCAGGGTGACCTGTCAATCCGTGTCCCGGACACTGGGCAGGACGAAGTGGCTTTTCTGGCCAAGCGCTTCAACCAGGCGGCCGAACGCATTCAAACGCTGGTGCGGTCACACGAGTCGCTGCTGGCCTCGCAGAAGTCGTTGCTGGCCAATGCCTCGCATGAATTGCGCTCACCGCTCACCCGCATTCGCATGGGGCTGGAACTGATGGGGCCATCGGCCACACCGGCTTTTCGTGATGAAATCTCGCGCAACATCACGGAGCTTGACCAGTTGATTGAAGAAATTCTGCTGGCCAGCCGTCTGGATGCGCGTGACGCCGACATGGGCACCGTGGAGTCGATTGACCTGATCGGTTTGGCCGCTGAAGAATGCGCCCGAGTGGACGCCGAGTTTGAGGTGCAGTTTGACGCGTCAGCGGTCGGTGCCGGGTCAGACCGTACTGAACTGAATGTTCAGGGTGTTTCCAAACTGTTGCGCCGTGCTGTGCGTAATCTTCTGGAAAACGCCCGCAGGTACGGCGCGGGAAACATCAGCCTGACCCTGCGTCAGACGCCGAATTTTGCAGAGATTCGCGTGGGAGACCGTGGGCCCGGTGTGCCCGTTGAGCTGCAAGAGCGCATTTTCGAGCCGTTTTACCGCTTGCCCGGCGCCACGGAACGCGACGGTGGTGTCGGCTTGGGCCTGGCGCTCGTCAAATCCATTGCGCAACGCCACGGTGGACGCGCCTATTGCGAGAGTCGCCCGGGTGGCGGTGCCTGTTTTGTCATCGAATTGCCGCTGAGTCTGCGTCCAACGGCCTAATGGACCCCCCAACACAAACAGTTACTGAAATAGTGTTGAAAATCCCCCATTTGGGGGATACCCAAGTTGATCTTCGCCCGGTACAGTACACCTTAACTGCTGTCACAGTCTAGAGAAGAGAAATCCCGATTCTTCTTTCAGTTTGAGTTGAGCGAGCGATGAGTTTCCAACGACGTTCCCCCACGGGGAACTTTCACAAGCCACCTTCGGGTGGCTTTTTTTTGAGCAAAATTGGCCTCTAGCCCTTATGAAATATACGATATACGCTATAAAAAACAGAGCACTTCAGCCGCGCTGATGTCACGCAGGCAACGGGTATGGCCCAAGGGGCAAATGCGCTCAAAGCAGGGCGCACAGTCCAGTGGCGGCTGGTAATCTGGCTTGTTTTTGAGCCAGAGCACGCTGGCCTGGTGGTTCAGAGGGGGGGTGTGGCGCGGGCTACTGGAACCAAAAATGGCCACCTGACGGACACCAAAACCTGCGGCCACATGCATCAGGCCAGAGTCGTTGCTCACCATGCTTTTGGTCGCGGCAATCACACTCAGCGCTTGGGTGAGCGTTGTTTTTCCTGCAAGGATGATGCAGTGCCCCGGGTGTTTTGCGTTCACGGGGTCAGCAATGCTGGCGCAAAGCCCAGCTTCTTTGCCAGAGCCCAGCAGCACCACCGGTGCGTTCAGTTGCTCGGCCAGGTCAGCAAAATGGCTGGCCGGCCAGCGCTTGGCTTCACCGTATTCCGCACCGGGTGCAAACACGTGGTAACCCATGCGCGCCAGGTTCAAGGCCGCCAGGGCCGCGTCCACCTCGTGGGCATCAAGCTGCAGCTGTGGTCGGTCATCGGTGATGTCGGTGTCGCCACTCAGGGCCGAATAAAACGCCACCATCGGCGGGCGCAGGCCCTTGGCCGGATTTTTCAGGCGGTGCGTCAAGAGCCCCACGCGGGCCTCGCCCAGGTAGCCAACGCGTTCGGGTATGCCTGCCAAAAGGGGAAGCAGCGCGCTTTTCAGGGAATTCGGGCAGACGTAGGCCACCTCAAACTGACCATTGATCTGTTTGGCCAGGCGCAGTCGATCGCGCAGTTGCAGGCCGCCATGGGCAAAGGGGAATTCAATGACGTCAGCCACTTGCGGCATGGCCCGATACACCGGCGCTACCCAGGGCAAGGCCCCAATGGTCAGGCGCTCGCCGCGTGCATGCAACCGCCGCAACAGTGGCTCAGTCATCACGGCGTCGCCGATCCACTGCGGGGCGATGACCAGGCTGCGTCGGCCTGCGTCGTGGGGCTGACGGTCGCCCGTTGCCTTTAAACGCACTTAATGGTGGCTGTCAAAGTGTTCGCCGTCTTTGAGTTTGTAGACCGTGCCGCAGTAAGCGCACTTGGCTTGGCCGGTGCGCGCCACGTCCAGGTACACCTTGGGGTGGTTGTTCCACAGTTTCATGTCTGCCAGCGGGCTGGGGCAATACACGCCGCCTTGGTGGTTCAGGTCTTTGGCCAGCAGTTCAACAGTTGCGTTACTCATGATGTTCAGACCTTTGTCAGCCAATGTGCGTATTTCGGGTTGCGGCCGTTGACGATGTCAAAGAACGCGCTCTGGATTTTTTCGGTGATCGGGCCACGGGTGCC
>JBBQZG010000022.1:0-31766 GCA_038207945.1 Burkholderiales bacterium | reverse complement strand
CTTTTCTCGGGCTGCGGCCAGAACAGCGTCGGCATTTTCCCTGGCATGCTCTACGACCGCGTCAGCATGCTTTTCTGTTGCTAACCGGTTTGCGGCTATTTCTTGATCAGCTATTTCGCGTTCATCGCGCAGGCCGGTGTCCGTCTGTTCGCGCTCAGGCGATTCCTGGGGAATGGTGTTTTGCATCGTAGAACCTTACCCTCGTTGGCGTTGTTGGAAAAATCGGCATCCTGCTCCCGATCTGCGATCCCGTCAGAATATAACGGACTAGGATGAATGCGCCGACCAGTATGGGCCTACTCCGGGCATAGAGGAACAAGCTGTACAGCCGCAATCTGCCATTATGCGGGCGTAGCGTTGACTGGCCAGAACGCCAGGACCGTAGCTGTTTGGCATCCGTTACTTCACTTAGGGTTTTGAACCCTAAGCGGAGCGAATCGCCCCATAAGCGAATCATCGTTCGCCCTCGGTCGCCTCTGCGAACCAATCTTCATTTCGAACCCATAGGGCGCAAACCCGCATGAATGTTGGATAGCTGGTCGCGAACGCTCGCCAGGAAATGTGCATTTTCACTGGGGGAATAGGCAAAAAAATCCCAACTGATAAGAGTTGGGATTTCCATATATGGTGGCGGACTGCGGACGCGGGTTCAAATCCGATCTCCCAACTCCTTGGGGCAAGTTGACGTCACTTGTCCCCGCTTTTGGAGATTGTCCGTTTCACATCGTTGCAACCATCAGACTGGCGTTAACTCAAGTTTGATGCGCTGACCAAGTGCCGCTGCCGCACCCGCCAAGGTTGTCAAAGGAAGGCTGGTATCGTTTTCATCCAGCAAACGGTTGCGCGCATGGAGTCTCATGATCTTGTACCGGCGTTAATTTGCGCAAAAATGTCGGCGCCACTGTCCCGTTTTGACCGTCTTCGGTAATAACAGTTACAGACTTTTTTGTACTTGGTGATGACACCGAATAAAACAGGGTGGCCATCAGGCTGGAATGACACCATCTCGCCCATTGATGCCAATTCCGGGCCTTCAAAGTGGTGGGCGACTATGGCCAACTGTGAGCACCCCTTCACAGACAATGCTTCCACAATTGCGATAGAGTTCCCCACTCAAACACACGACTTCAGGTCATTAGTTAACTCTACGTTCATAGGCATCCATGTCCATTTCTCTCTATTCAACTTCCGTCCCCGTGTTCAAACAGATCTTGCTTGCACTTAGTGACGTTTTGAAAAAAGCCGATGCGTATGCTCAAGAACGGAAAATTGACCCCACTGTCCTTCTCCAGAGCCGCTTGTTTCCCGATATGTTCCCTCTTGTCCGCCAAGTGCAAATCGCCTGTGATTTCGCGAAGAGTGTCCCGGCCCGCGTTGCAGGGATCGAGGTAGCCACCTACGAAGATAACGAGCAAAGCTTTGGCGAATTGCAACAGCGCATATCCAAAACAGTTGCGCTGCTCGATGCACTGACCGTTGAGCAGTTCGATGGCGGCGAGGGCAAGGAAATTGTCTTGCGCCCCGGAACCCCAAAAGAGAAAAAGCTGTCCGGGCAGGCCTATGTGCTGGCATACGGCTTACCCCAGTTCTTCTTTCACGTTACCACCGCCTACAACCTGCTGCGGCACAACGGCGTTGAAATCGGTAAGAAGGATTACATGGGCACGTATTGATTGCTGGCAATTGAGCTTGATTCAATGCACTTGAACGAAGACTACAACCAGCGGGTGGTCCTAAACCACCACGATCTTGATTGGGTTGCAAGCCCACACGCTGGCATTGACCGCCGCATGCTCGATCGCATAGGCGGTGAGGTCGCCAAAGCCACGTCTATCGTGCGTTATCAGCCAGGCTCCAAATTCGAGTCGCATCTGCATGAATTTGGCGAAGAGATACTGGTGCTAGAAGGCGTGTTCAGCGATGAATTGGGAGACTATGCCGCAGGAACTTACTTGATGAATCCTCCAGGCTCATCCCATGCTCCGCGCAGCGACTCTGGTTGTGTGCTTTTCGTCAAGCTGAGGCATCTTGGCTCTGATCAACATGTCAGAGAAGTCATTGATACACGCACTGCCGTGTGGTATCAGGGAATGGTACCGGGGCTCACCGTCATGCCATTGATGCGGCAGGGGCAGGGCTCCACGCTGGTTCGATGGGCCCCAGAAACTTACTTCAATCCACACCGCCATTTCGGCGGTGAAGAGATTTTTGTCGTCGATGGCGTGTTTGAAGATGAGCACGGGTACTACCCGAGCGGCACCTGGATTCGCAGCCCGCACATGAGCATGCATAAGCCTTTTAGCAAAGAGGGCTGCACCATCTTTGTAAAGACCGGACATTTGTTGAACACCTAGCGCTTATAGCCGCGCGACTTATCGAGGGCACCCCATGAGCAATGCAACCGAGTACACCCCACCCAAAGTCTGGGTCTGGGATCAGGAAAATGGCGGCAAGTTTGCCAGCATCAACCGACCAGTTGCTGGCGCCACGCACCACAAGGACCTGCCAGTGGGACGCCACCCACTTCAACTTTATTCGCTGGCAACACCCAATGGCGTCAAGGTGACGGTCATGCTTGAGGAGTTGCTGGCCCTGGGCCACAGCGGCGCAGAGTACGACGCCTGGCTCATTCGCATCAATGATGGTGACCAGTTTGGTAGTGGATTTGTTGGAGTCAACCCCAATTCGAAGATTCCGGCCTTGGTGGACCACAGTGGTGAAAAGTCTGTCCGGGTGTTTGAGTCTGGGGCCATCCTTCAATACCTGGCCGAGAAGTTTGGTGCCTTCCTGCCCGTTGGTGGTGCGGCACGCGCCGAATGCCTGTCCTGGCTGTTCTGGCAGATGGGCAGTGCGCCGTTTCTAGGAGGTGGCTTTGGCCATTTCTATGCCTACGCACCTGCCAAGTTTGAATACCCAATCAACCGCTATGCCATGGAGGTCAAGCGCCAGCTCGATGTATTGGACCGCCAGCTGGCAGAGCACCGTTTCCTGGCGGGGGACGAATACACCATCGCTGACATGGCGGTGTGGCCCTGGTATGGCACGCTGGTCAAGGGCCAGCTCTATGAGGCTGGCGAATTTCTCAGCGTCCATGAGTACAAGCATGTGCTGCGGTGGACCGACGAGATCGCACTCCGACCAGCGGTTCAGCGCGGCCGAAAGGTCAATCGCGCCTGGGGTGAGCCGTCCAGTCAGCTGCTGGAGCGGCACGACGCCAGCGACTTCGAGACCAAGACTCAAGACAAGATAGCCCAGTCCACGACGGACAAGTTGTAGTCACCTGCAAACGCATGTTACTTTTTGTGGCCTCGTAATCCGACGCTTTGACTTGCCTCCAAAGAGGTCATGCCAAGTAATCCGGGGTACGAGTGAATGGTGGCGGGTCGAATTTAGTTTCGCGGTCGCTAACCCATCAAAGATATTCGCGATCTCAGCCTCTGGTCGACTGCACACCCCTACAGTTTTTTTCATGATTGGGGGCGCCGCGCCCTCGAATCATGAGAGTTAAGGCTCTATTGGTACGGAAATGGAATAAGATCACCTGGCCGCGAACGGCTCAGGTTTGGGTGTGCTGTCGGTAGACGGTGGCAAGGCCGGCAGTTTGAAGTTGGGCTGATCGCCGGTGAGGGTCTTCAAAAAGGCCACAAGTTTGGCGTTTTCGTCATCGGTAAATTTTTTGCCCAACTGGAGGCGACCCATGGTGTCAACTGCCTCGGTCAAAGTGATTGCCGCCCCGTCATGGAAGTAGGGGTAAGTCATTTCCACATTACGCAGCGTGGGGACTTTGAAGTTGAAACGATCGGCATCCTTACCGGTCACGGCAAAGCGGCCTTCGGCCGGGCTAGAGGACTTGTACGGTGCAACAACGCCCATCTTCTGGTAAGAGTTGCCACCCACTGCCGGGCCGTTGTGGCAAGCCACACAACCACTGTCCTTGAAGAGTTTGTAGCCAGCCAACTCATTGGCAGACAGCGCCTTTTTGTCGCCCGCCAACCACTTGTCAAAACGTGCGTTGGGTGTCACAAGGGTTTCCTCAAACGCCGCGATGGCTTTGGTGACCTGCGCAATGGCAATTTTGTCAGTGCCAAAAGACGTTTTGAAATCGGCAACATAAGCTGGAATGGACTGCAACACCTCAACCGCCAGAGCGTGGGTGGAACCCATTTCACCGGGGTTGTCGATGGGGCCACCGGCCTGCGCCTGCAAGTCCTTGGCGCGACCGTCCCAAAACTGGGCAATGTTCAGGCTGGCGTTGAGCACGGTGGGCGCGTTGATGGGCCCCTGGTTCCAGTTGTGACCGATGGAGGTTTTCAGGTTGTCCGTACCGCCCATGGACAGGTTGTGGCAAGAGTTGCAAGAGATAAAGCCGGATTTGGACAGACGTGGATCAAAAAACAGCTTTTTACCAAGCTCCACCAGCGCCGGGTCGGCGACTTTGCTTGCTTTGATGGGCTGGATGGGTTCGCTGATCGCCGCCCATGCGACGCTGGCACCCGTCAAAGCAAGACTGGCGACAAGAAGATGTGTTTTCATGATTAACCTCTCTTATTTAGTTGAAAAACTAGTAGAAACCATGATTGACTCTAACCAGCAGTTCTTATCAATTTCTTAAGGATTCCTTATGACGTGTGCCACGTGATGATCAAAGTCATTTTTTGGCTCTTTGTTGATGACGATCGATTTGTTGCGCGGCTGTGCTCGCTAAAGCTTCAAACATTTGGTGCCACGGCCAGACAACTTGACGCCGTAAATTCTTACGGTGCGCAACGCAGGTGTTTCCGTACCGGACCTAATTAAGCACAAGCGATGCATCTCAACCCGCTGTCGAGATCAAGTGCCAATCACTCTCACTCTATTTCGTGGTTAATGTCTTTAAGCAGGTGAAGCCCAGGCGTTGGCCATAACAGTGACAATAAAATCAGTCAGGTTTGTGAGAGGTTCAGCATTGTGCTCACACCTTTGAATTGATTAGGGTTTTTCTGCCTCGGCCCGGTGGAACGAGTCTTAAATAGTGAATAGGGGCTGCCATCTTACTCATACAAGGGTACTCCCATGCTTGACCTTCCCGACGCGCTTTTGTTGGCGCGTATCCAGTTTGCTTTCACGGTGAGCTTTCACTTCCTGTTTCCCTCCATCACGATTGGCTTGGCCAGCTATTTGGCCGTGCTCGAAGGCCTGTGGCTGAATACTGGGCGCGAGGACTACATGAACCTGTTCCGCTACTGGATCAAAATTTTCGCGCTGGTGTTCGCCATGGGCGTGGTCTCGGGCATCGTGATGTCATATCAGTTCGGCACTAACTGGGCAGTGTTCTCGGACAAGGCCGGCCCGATCATCGGCCCACTGATGGCCTACGAGGTGCTGACCGCCTTCTTCCTCGAAGCTGGCTTTTTAGGCGTGATGTTGTTCGGCATGAAGCGGGTCGGCAAACGCCTGCACTTCATCGCCACACTGATGGTGGCACTGGGCACCTTCTTTTCCGCGTTCTGGATCCTATCGGTCAACAGCTGGATGCAGACCCCCGCGGGCTATGCGATGAACGCTAATGGTCAGTTCATCTCCGCCGGTAGCTGGCTGGCCATTATCTTCAACCCCAGCTTTCCCTACCGGCTGGTGCACACCCTGTCGGCCGCTTATCTGACCACGGCGTTCCTGGTGGGCGCTGTCGGTGCCTGGCACCTGCTGAAGGACCGCGCCAACCCGCGCGCTCGCCTCATGTTTTCGATGGCGATGTGGATGGCAACCATCGTGGCGCCTCTACAGATATTTTTCGGCGACCTGCACGGTCTAAACACGCTGGAGCATCAGCCTGTCAAGATCATGGCCATGGAAGGCCATTATCAGAGCCACCCGGAGGGTGCGCCCCTGATACTGTTCGGAATTCCAAACAGCGTTGAAAGCCGCGTTGATTACGCAGTTGAAATCCCGAAGCTGTCCTCGCTGATCCTCAAACACGACCTCAACGCCCCGATGAAGGGTCTGGACACTGTGCCCGCGGCCGACCACCCACCTGTGGGCACGGTATTCTGGGCATTTCGTACCATGGTTGGACTGGGCTTTTTGATGGCTGGACTGGGCATGCTCAGCCTGTGGGCCCGTGCTAAGGGCCGGCTGTACGAATGGAAATTCCTGCACCGCTTCGCCGTATTGATGGGTCCATCAGGTCTGGTAGCGGTGCTGGCGGGCTGGATTACCACCGAAGTGGGTCGCCAACCTTGGACTATCTTTGGCTTAATGCGCACTGCGGAGTCAGCCTCACCGCTGGCGGCGCCCGCTGTGGCGGCATCGTTAGTGGCCTTTGTCGGCGTTTATTTTGCGGTCTTCGGCGCCGGGGTGCTCTACATCCTGAAGTTGATGGCCAAGCCCCCATTGGGGCACGAGTCGGCACCCCCCAACATCCCTACCCGTGCGGCCGGTATCACGCCCGCTGTGGCGCTTCGGCCCGACACATTGGTCACCGAATAAGGGAATCACCATGAACATCGATCTCACGATCATCTGGGCCCTCATCATCGTGGTGGCCGTCTTCATCTACGTCGTGCTGGATGGGTTCGACCTGGGCATCGGTATCCTGTTCAACACCTTCGAGGTGGGTCATGACCGCGACACCGCCATGAACAGCATCGCGCCAGTGTGGGACGGTAACGAAACATGGCTGGTGATGGGTGGCGGCGGATTGCTGGCGGCATTTCCACTGGCCTACGGCCTGATCTTGTCTGCAATGTACGCCCCCATCACCGCGATGCTGCTCGCCCTGGTGTTTCGCGGCGTGGCGTTCGAGTTCCGGTGGCGCGATCCCGCCCACCGGGGGTTCTGGGACCTGGCGTTCACCGGTGGTTCATTGCTGGCCGCGTTCTCGCAAGGCGTCATCTTGGGCGCACTGCTGCAGGGTGTGGTCATCAGCGGGCGAACGTACGCCGGCGGCTGGTGGGACTGGCTAACGCCCTTTTCGCTGCTCACCGGCTTGAGCGTGGTCGTAGCGTATGCGCTGTTGGGGGCCACCTGGCTCGTGATGAAGGCAGACGGTGCGTTGCAGCGCCAAGTTCGTGCCATGGCCTGGTGGCTGGGCGGTGCCAGTCTGGCCGCCATCTTGGCAGTCAGCATCGCCACCTTGTTCCTTAGCTCCGACTACTTCAAGAAATGGCTAAACTGGCCAAACATACTCTGGGTGGTGCCAGTGCCCATTGTGGTGGCACTGGCCAGCGTGGCCTTCGTCCGCAGCCTCAAGGCGGGTCGGGAGATCGCGCCCTTCCTGCTTACATTGGGGATCTTTCTACTGTGCTTCATCGGGCTGGGCATTAGCGTGTTTCCTTACGTCGTGCCGGGTGCTGTCACCATCTGGGATGCAGCCACCGACCGCAGAAGCCAGGTCTTCATGCTCTGGGGAACGGCCGTGGTACTGCCAATGATCCTGGGCTACACGGCCTGGTCGTACTGGGTGTTTCGCGGTAAGGTCAGCGCGGATGGGTACCACGCATGAAATACCCACTTTTTCGCTGGCCCGCCATCACGGCTGCGCACCCCGACGAGCCGCTGACACCCCTGCGGGTTCGTCTTCTCTGGATGGTCGGTATCTGGGCTGTCAGCATCATGGCGCTGCTGGCGATAGCCATGGTGCTGCGATGGGTGCTGAAGAGCTGAAACGGTTCGCCAGTCGCCTTGGCGGCATCAGACCCGAGGCTGTTGGCGCCGACGCACATTTGACATCGGTGACAACACGTGTCAACGAGCGTACTGTCAAACCAATTAAGCCACCCAACTTTGGCGTATAGATAAGCAAGCAAGGCTTGTTAACCGGAGTCGATTGAATGCTTTTTTATCTGGCGATTGGCCGCAATATGCTCACTGTTTCAATTCGAGGCGACCAATTTCTAGGTCGGCTTGCGGCATGTTGCCGCCAGAGTCGAATTGAGCCACAGTGCCGACATTCGGGTGGGCCATCCCGACTGGGATAATCTTCAATGCTGATGCAGTTTTAGATCCAAATTTCATGGCTCATTTGAGCGTCGGCAACTTGGCCGTATCTGGCTCATTTCGGCTTCGGATCTAACATAAGAGCTCAAAACTACCTTTTGAGGCACGACCGGCAAAACTTTGCCTTCAAATCGGCAAAACTTTGCTCACCTCTACAAAAGGCTCAAATATCAATATTTCCAGCGCGCAGCGCATTGGTTTCAATAAATTCGCGCCGGGGTTCCACTTCATCGCCCATCAGCATGGTGAAGACGCGGTCGGCCTCAATGGCATCGTCAATTTGTACCCGCAACAAAATGCGCACAGTGGGGTCCATGGTGGTTTCCCAGAGCTGAGCCGGGTTCATTTCACCCAAACCTTTGTAGCGCTGGCGGCTGGTGGCGTGTTCGGCCTGTGCAATCAGCCAGGCCATGGCTTCGCGGAAATCGTTGACCTTTTGCTCTTTTTGGCGCTCGCCTTCGCCGCGGGTCACACGGGCCCCGTCCGAGAGCAAGCCCTTGAAGGTTTTGGCCGCTTCGCTCAGGGAGGCGTAATCGGCACCGTGTGCAAAGTCTTGCGTCAGCACGCTGCTCTTGATGTTGCCGTGTAGGCGGCGGCTGATGCGCAAAATGGGTTTGTCGGTGCGGATGTCAAATTCGCCGGCCACTTCAGCATCGGGCAGATGGTCTTGCATCGCGGCGGCTGATATTTCAGCATCGGCCACAGTGTCAAGGTTCAGCGGTACGCCATCAGCGATGGCATGCAGCGCCGATATGTCCATGAAATTGCCCAGACGAGCGATCACAGCTTGCGCCACTTGGTGCTTGCGCGCCAGCTCGGTCAGGGTGTCGCCCGTCAGCGTGGTGCTGTTGGCGCCGCCCGTTATGACGGAGGCATTCACCAGCGCAATGCGCACCAAAAAGTTGTCCAGGTCGCCTTGGCCCTGCAAATAAAGTTCTTCGCGGCCGGCCTTGACCTTGTAAAGCGGCGGCTGGGCGATGTAGATGTGACCGCGCTCCACCAATTCAGGCATCTGGCGGTAGAAGAAGGTGAGCAGCAAGGTGCGAATGTGCGCGCCGTCGACGTCGGCATCGGTCATGATGATGATGCGGTGGTAGCGCAGCTTGGCGACATCAAAGTCGTCGTTGCCGGTAGTGCCGCCCGCTTTGCCGATGCCGGTTCCCAGAGCGGTAATCAGCGTCAGGATTTCGTTGCTGGTGAGCAGCTTTTCATAGCGGGCTTTTTCCACGTTGAGAATCTTGCCGCGCAGGGGCAAAATTGCCTGAAACTTGCGATCGCGCCCTTGTTTGGCAGAGCCACCGGCGGAATCACCCTCGACGATGTAGATTTCGCACAGCGCCGGGTCTTTTTCCTGGCAGTCGGCCAACTTGCCGGGCAGGCCCATGCCGTCTAGCACGCCTTTGCGGCGTGTCATATCGCGGGCCTTGCGGGCGGCCTCACGGGCGCGGGCCGCCTCAATGATCTTGCCGACGATGATCTTGGCATCCGCAGGGCGTTCTTGCAGGTAGTCGTACAGCAGCTTGCTCACAATGTCTTCAACCGGACCGCGCACCTCGCTGCTCACCAGTTTGTCTTTGGTCTGGCTTGAAAACTTGGGCTCGGGCACCTTCACGCTCAGCACGCAACACAGGCCTTCACGCATGTCGTCACCGGTGACTTCCACCTTGGCTTTTTTGGCGATTTCAGTGTCGTCAATGTACTTGTTGATGACGCGTGTCATGGCGGCGCGCAGGCCCGTCAGATGGGTGCCACCGTCGCGCTGCGGGATGTTGTTGGTGAAACACAGCACTTGCTCGTTGTAGCCGCTGTTCCATTGCATGGCCACTTCGACACCAATGTTGGTGTTCTGGTCACTCTGGCGGTCGCCCATGGCGTGGAAGATGTTGGGGTTCAACACCGTCTTGCCCTTATTGATGAAATTCACAAAGCCTTTGACACCACCGGCACCGGAGAAGTCGTCTTCTTTGCCGGTGCGCTCGTCTTTCAGGCGAATGCGCACGCCATTGTTCAAAAAGCTGAGTTCGCGCAGGCGTTTGCTCAAAATCTCGTAGTGAAAGTCGGTGTTGGTCTGGAAAATCTCCAGATCAGGCAAAAAGTGCACTTCAGTGCCGCGCTTTTCAGTTTCGCCAATCACCCGCATGGGTGACACGTCGACGCCATTTACCGTTTCAATCAGACGGTTTTGAACGAATCCCTTGCTGAATTCCATCACATGCACTTTGCCGTCGCGGCGGATCGTCAGACGCAACATCTTGCTTAAGGCGTTGACACAACTCACACCCACACCATGCAGGCCGCCAGACACTTTGTAGCTGTTTTGGTTGAACTTGCCGCCGGCGTGTAATTCGGTCAGGGCAATTTCAGCCGCAGAGCGCTTGGGTTCATGCTTGTCGTCCATCTTGACGCCGGTCGGAATGCCACGGCCGTTGTCCACCACCGACACCGAGTTGTCGGTGTGGATGGTGACCAGAATGTCGTCGCAATGGCCCGCCAAGGACTCATCAATCGAGTTGTCCACCACTTCAAATACCAAGTGGTGCAAACCGGTGCCGTCCGAGGTGTCGCCGATGTACATACCCGGGCGCTTGCGTACTGCCTCGAGGCCTTCCAGAATCTGGATGGAGCCTTCGCCGTAGGCTTCGGATGCGCCTTCCTGGTGCGCGTCAATGGTGGGCTGGAAGTTGGAGCTGTCAGAAGTTCCTTCGCCAGTGTGAACGTTGGGCTCAACGCTATCGGGGGCAGGAACTGGCTTGTTTTCGTCGGTCATGGAAAGCTTTGGATAAGGTTGGGCAGTGTGTGCGTGAGGCGGTCAGGCGCTAGATGCGCATCGGCATCACGACATATTTGAATTGGGTGTCGTCCGGAATGGTGAGCAGCGCAGAGCTGTTGCCGTCAGAGAGCTCGATCTTGACCATTTCCTGGCTCATGTTGGCCAGTGCATCGATCAGGTAGGTGACGTTAAAGCCAATTTCGATGCTGTCACCGCTGTAATCGATGTCAAGCTCGTCCACAGCTTCTTCCTGTTCGGCATTGTTGGCGGCCACGCGCAGTGTGCCGGGATCAATGTTCAGGCGGACACCTTTGAACTTGTCGCTGGTCAGAATGGCAGTGCGTTGCAGGGTGGAAAGCAGCGCAGCGCGGCCCAGAATGATGCTGTTTTTGTGGTTACGCGGAATTACCCGGTTGTAGTCGGGGAACTTGCCCTCGACCAGTTTTGACACAAATTCCATGCCGCCAAAACTGAATTTTGCCTGGTTGTTGGCAAACTGCATGTCAATGGCGCCTTCGGTATCCGACAGCAGCCGCTGCAATTCCAGCACGGTTTTACGCGGCAGGATCACTTCCTGTTTGGGCACGTCCACGTCCAGCGTGGCGGAGACAAACGCCAGGCGGTGGCCATCGGTGGACACCAGACTGAGTTGCTTGCCTTCCGCGACAAACAAGATGCCGTTGAGGTAGTAACGGATGTCGTGCACCGCCATGGCAAACGACACCTGGCTCAACAGCGCTTTGAGCGTCTTCTGCGGCACGCTGAATATCGGCCCAAAATTGGCAGATTCTTGCACCAGCGGGAAATCTTCAGCCGGCATGGTTTGCAGGGTGAATTTACTCTTGCCACCTTTGAGAATCAGCTTGGCGGCGCTGGATTCCAGCGACACGATTTGGTCAGCTGGCATGGTGCGCAGGATGTCAATGAGCTTGCGGGCCCCCACGGTGGTGGTGAAATCTTCCATGTCGCCACCCAGCTCGGCAGTCGTGCGGATCTGGATTTCCAGGTCACTGGTGGTGAGTTGCAGCGATGCGCCGGTTTTGCGAATCAGCACGTTGGCCAGAATCGGCAAGGTGTGGCGGCGCTCGACAATCCCGGAGACTGCCTGCAGCACGGACAGCACTTGGTCCTGGGGGGCTTTTAGAACAATCATGTCATCCTCTTGTGGTCGTTAATCTAAGTACCTTGCCTGTGTGCGACAAGCCACTGCAATGGCGGAAGGCTATTTTCCCACTCATTTGCATCAGCCTTTCAGGGTTTGCTCGAGCACGTGCAACTGCTGGTTGAGTTCGGTCATTTGTTGGCGTTCGGCACCAATTTTCCGCACCGCGTGCAGCACCGTGGTGTGGTCGCGCCCGCCAAACAGCTCACCAATCTCTGGCAAGCTTTTTTGCGTCAGTTCCTTGGCTAGGTACATGGCAATTTGCCTGGGTCGGGCGATGCTGGCCGGCCGTTTTTTGGAATACATGTCGGCAATTTTTATTTTGTAATAGTCCGCCACTGTTTTCTGGATGTTTTCCACCGAGATTTGCCGGTTTTGTATTGACAGCAGGTCGCGCAGCGCTTCTCGGGCCAACAAAATGGAGATGTCTTTTTGGTTGAAACGCGAATAGGCCAGAATTTTGCGCAAGGCGCCTTCGAGTTCGCGCACGTTGGAGCGCACGTTTTTGGCGACAAAAAATGCGACTTCCTCGGGCATCACAATACCTTCAGCCAGTGCCTTGTTGATCAAAATCGCCACCCGCATTTCCAGCTCGGGCGGCTCAATGGCCACCGTCAGACCAGAATCAAAGCGTGACACCAATCGCTCGTGAATGTCGGCCAGGCCTTTGGGATAGGTGTCGCTGGTCATCACAATGTGTGACTTCTTGGCCAGCAGCGCTTCAAACGCGTTGAAGAATTCTTCTTGCGTACGTTCCTTGTTGGCGAAGAACTGCACGTCATCGATCAACAACAAGTCCAGCGAGTGGTAGCGCTCTTTGAACTCGTCGAAAGCCTTGCGCTGGTAGGCCTTAACCACATCCGTGACAAACTGCTCGGCATGGATGTAGAGAACTTTGGCGTTGGGCCGGTCTGCGATCAACTGGTTGCCCACCGCATGCATCAAGTGGGTCTTGCCCAAGCCCACGCCGCCATAGATGAACAGCGGGTTGTACAGATGCCCCGGCATGCCGGCCACGTGCATGGCCGCAGCGCGTGCCATGCGGTTGGCGCTGCCCTCTACCAGGGTGTCAAAGGTCAGGCCGGTGTTGAGACGGCTTTTCAGCGGCTCTGGCGCACGGTTGTCTGCCGTGTCAGGCGCGGCCTCACCGCTTGCCACAGGCATAAGTTTTTGTGTAGGCTGGCTTCTGGCAATGGGTTCCCGCGGAGCAAGCGCTAACTCAACATGCACCGGCTGACCCGTCAAGCGCTCCATTAGCAAGGCTAGACGGGTGCTGTATTGCGCCCGGATCCAGTCCATTTTGAAGCGGTTGGCAACAAAAATAGTGACTTTGGATAGGTCGTCAGCCACCTGGGCTGAGAGTGGTTTGATCCAGGTTTGGAACTGCTGCTCGGGCAATTCCTGAGCCAGTTGGTCGATGCAAGCCTGCCACAAATCCGTGTTGGCATCGGCGTTTGTGGTGGCTGGATTGGGGTGATGTCCCTCGGTCATTTTGAAATCAGCTTCTGTGGATAGTTTTAAATTGCTGCACCTTTCATTCTAATTTATCAAACCCTTATCCACACCCCGGGTTAACGTGAAAACCGGGGTCGTTCGCAAGGCTTAAATCAACTTCATCAAATCGGGAATTTGGGGATGTCTTGAAAGTTTGCGATAATCCAAGGTTCCCCTGAACTGTTCAGGAGAAAACTGAACATCGATTTGGCCCCTGGCGTGTGAACCATGGCGGGGGGCGGTCGCTTATGAGCCCTCTGAGGATTTCCAAAAATGAAACGCACTTACCAACCTTCCAAAATTCGCCGCGCCCGTACCCACGGCTTTTTGGTTCGCATGAAAACCCGTGGCGGTCGTGCCGTGATCAATGCCCGTCGCGCCAAAGGCCGCAAGCGTCTGGCCGTCTGAGTTGACGGTGGGTAAGGCCTGTTGCTGACCTGTTCCGCAAAGGCGCCCTGATTTTGCAACGCCTCAAAAACCGTCCCCAGTTTCAGGCTGTGCTGGCGGGCTTGACGCTGTCGCGCACGCCCCACTTTGCGCTGCATTGCCTGATGCTGGACGCCCAGACTTTGTTGGCAACCAAGCCGGCATTGTTTGCGGTGTGCGACGTATGGATGGGTGCCATGGTGCCCAAGCGTTGGGCCAAGCGCGCGGTGACCCGTAACGCCATCAGGCGTCAAATCCATGCGGTTAGCCATAATTTTGAGCCTGCGTTGCAGCAGGCTGCCTATGTGGTGCGCCTGCGCGCGGGCTTTGACAAGGCGCGGTTTGTCAGTGCCACGTCTGATGCTCTGAAGTCTGTTGTGCGTGAAGAGTTGCAGCAGTTGTTCATGCGAGTGGCCGCGTCCGCCAATGTGTTACCGCATCAAGGTCCAGTCATATGAAGCGTGTTTTGATGGGTCTGGTCAAGGCTTACCGTTTGTTATTGAGCCCGAGCTTGGGCTCGTCATGTCGCTTTGAACCCACTTGCTCGTTGTATGCCTTGCAAGCTCTGGAGCGCTTTGGCGCGGCCAAAGGCAGCTACTTGACACTGGCACGTATTGGGCGTTGTCATCCCTGGTGCGAGGGCGGGCTTGACCCTGTGCCCGACGTGTCAGGTACACCCCAGTCTGGTTTGTTTTCCCGGTTGGTTTCCTCTTCCACTCAAAAGAAGTCCTCATGAACGATATTCGTCGCACCATTTTGTGGGTGATTTTTGGTTTTTCCCTGGTTATGTTGTGGGACCAATGGCAGGTCTATAACGGCCGCAAGGCGACCTTTTTCCCTGGGTCTGTCCAGACTGCGCCTCAAGCCACAGGTCCGGCGAATGCGGTCAGCACCCCGGACGGTGTGCCAACTGCGATAAACAGCGCAGCACCCGCTGCTCAAATTGCGCAAACCACGGCTGGGTCTACACCCCCGGCGGGCGCACCTGCGGCGGGGCGTGAGCGTGTGACCGCGCAAACCGATGTGTTCAAGCTCACCTTTGACACGGAAGGTGGCTCGCTGGTGCAAGTCGAGTTGCTCAAGCACAAGGACATGGCCGACAAGACGCGACACTTTATCCTGCTTGATGACAGCAAAGACCGCGTTTATTTGGCGCAGTCCGGGCTGATTGCCGGTGCGGGCGGTGTTGCGCTGCCCACCCACAAATCTGTGATGACCCTGACACCGGGTGAGCGCACGTTGAAGGAAGGCAATCAAACCCTTGAGTTGCGTTTTGAGTCCCCTGACGTCGGCGGCGTCAAACTGGTGAAAACCTACACCCTGACGCGTGGCAGTTATGCCGTGGCCGTCAAGCATGAGGTGCTCAACGTGGGCGCCACGGCGGTGGCACCGCAGCTTTACCTGCAATTGGTGCGCGATGGCAACAAGCCACCTGGCGAGTCATCGTTTTATTCCACCTTCACCGGGCCGGCCATTTACACCGAGGCGAAGAAGTACCAAAAAGTGGAATTTGCCAAGATTGAAAAAAACGAAGTTGACATTGAAAAATCTGCCAGCAACGGCTACGTGGCCATGGTGCAGCACTACTTTGCCAGCGCTTGGTTGTTGGGTGACGGCATCAAGCGTGACTTGTTCATGCGCAAGGTAGATACCAATTTGTACTCGGTGGGCATGATTGCGCCGATGGAGCCGATTGCGCCGGGCGCACGCAAGACCGTTGAAACCCGCTTTTTCGCCGGCCCCCAGGAAGAAAAAATTCTGGAAGCCTTGACGCCTGGGCTGGAGCTGGTCAAGGACTATGGCTGGTTGACCATGTTGGCCAAGCCCTTGTACTGGCTGCTGGATGCACTGCACGGCTTCATCAACAATTGGGGTTGGTCCATTGTGGCCCTGGTGCTGTTGCTTAAGGCCGCGTTTTACTGGCTCAATGCAAAGGCCTATTCCAGCATGGCCAAGATGAAGGCGGTCAATCCGCGCATCATGGAAATGCGTGAACGCCTGAAAGACAACCCGCAGCAGATGCAGCAAGAGATGATGCGCATCTACCGTGAGGAAAAAGTCAACCCGATGGGTGGCTGCTTCCCCATCATGATTCAGATCCCGGTGTTCATTGCGCTGTATTGGGTGCTGTTGGCCAGTGTGGAAATGCGCAACGCACCCTGGATTGGCTGGATTCATGACCTTTCCAGCCCTGATCCGTTCTACATCCTGCCGCTGGTGATGACGTTGACCACGGTGTTGCAAACCTCCCTCAATCCGGCACCGCCTGACCCGATGCAGGCCAAGTTGATGTGGTTCATGCCGCTGGCGTTCAGCGTGATGTTCTTCTTCTTCCCGGCTGGTTTGGTGTTGTACTGGATCACCAACAACGTGTTGTCGATTGCCCAGCAGTGGGTCATTAATGTCCGTATGGGTGTGCCGCCCAAGTTCCATTTTCCGAAGTTCTAAGCGACTTCTGGTCAAACACCCGGCTTGTCATGACCTTGCCGCGTCACCAGGACCCCATCGTGGCCATTGCCACGGCACCAGGGCGGGGCGCGGTGGGCATCGTGCGGGTGAGCGGTCGCGGCTTGGGCACCTTGGCGCAAGCCCTGTGTGGGCGCCTCCTCAAGCCCCGCGAGGCCACGTACGTATCTTTTTCAGAAGCTGAGGGCGTGGCCATTGACCATGGTCTGGCCCTCTATTTTCCAGGACCCCATTCCTTTACCGGTGAAGACGTGCTGGAACTTCAGGCACATGGCGGTCCTGTGGTGTTGCAATTGTTGCTTGCGCGCTGTTTGCAGGCGGCGGCTGAACCGGGGCTGGACGGCTCGCCTCGCCTGCCGCATTTGCGTGTGGCCCTGCCTGGCGAGTTTTCTGAGCGGGCATTTCTGAACAACAAGATCGATCTGGCACAAGCCGAGGCGATTGCCGATTTGATTGATGCCAGCACCGAGGCGGCAGCCCGCAGCGCCACGCGGTCACTCTCGGGCGAGTTTTCACAGGAAATTCATGTCCTGCGCGATGCTTTGATCCATTTGCGCATGCTGGTGGAGGCCACACTGGATTTTCCCGAAGAAGAAATTGACTTTCTACGCAAGGCCGATGCCCATGGGCAGCTCGGAAAATTGCAGCAGACGTTGGCGGCAGTCCTGGCCCGTGCCCGCCAGGGCGCATTGTTGCGGGAAGGCATCAAAGTGGTGATCGCCGGGCAACCCAATGCTGGCAAATCGTCGCTGCTAAATGCACTGGCAGGTGCCGAGTTGGCCATCGTTACGGCTGTGCCCGGAACAACGCGCGACAAGGTGCAGCAAACGATTCAAATCGAAGGCGTGCCGGTGCACGTGATCGATACCGCTGGCTTGCGTGACAGCAGCGATGAGGTTGAGCGAATTGGCATCGCCCGCGCGTGGGAGGCTATATCCCAAGCAGATGCCGTTTTGTTTTTGCATGATTTAACCCGTATGGATGCTCCTGAATACATAGCTGCTGATGCAGACATTAAAAGGGCTATGGCAGAAAAATTGCCTCAACAGGTGCCTGTCATTGAGCTTTGGAACAAAGCCGATTCAGCGCCAACTTTTGTACCTGTCAACGGATTGGTGCTGTCTGCCAAAACGGGCCTGGGGTTGGATATATTGCGACATCACTTGTTGCAGGTAGCGGGTTGGCAGTCAGTGACGGAAGGCGTGTTCATTGCCCGTGAGCGCCATGTGCAGGCGCTCAGCCGGGTGCAAGCGCACTTGGCTAATGCGCAGTCTCACCTTGAATCCCGGACCCAGTCGCTCGATTTGCTGGCAGAAGAACTGCGCCTGACACAACACGACCTCAGCGAGATCACCGGTGAATTCACGTCTGATGACTTGCTTGGGGTGATATTCTCTAGCTTTTGTATTGGCAAATAGCCTAATTGTCCAAATGACCGGAGGGTAAGACATGTCCCTTTTTGATTGGTTAATGCCAAAATCAAAGTTGCACAAAAATGCAGCGTCCCATGCTGCTGTTGCGGTGCCATCTCATTCAGCCACAAATGGCCATGCGCCAGAGTCAGATCTGAAAGCGCAACGGCAAGAGCGGCGCGAGCGTCTATATGCGGTAGTGCGGGAAGCGATGTTGCGCAGTGAGGTGCTGGCCTCACGCTATAAGTTCAAAGTACTGTCGCTTGACACCCACGGGCGCCAATTTCTGGTGATGGTTGACCTGCTTGACCCAAGGGCAGTTTCTCCGGAACGGTTTTCGGTGATCGAGCAGTTGATCATCAGCCATGCGGCTCAGCAACACGGCATGTATGTGAAGTCGGTGTATTGGCGTGTCACCGAGGCGCCGATAGTGGCCGTCCCAGCCGCGCCAGCTCCGCACGTGCCAACGACTGCAGTGCGCACAGCGGCGCCGGTTTCACCACCTCCACCATCGCCCATTGCACCACCTCCACCATCGCCCATTGCAACACCTGTGCATGCGCCCGTGTTTGACCCAATTGATCAAGCGGAAGTGTTGGCCTTCAAAAAAGCCATTGGGGCTATCCCAAGCACGGCGAGCGATGCAACTGCCGGCAAGGCCAGAACCTCCAGGCCCCGTCACCCGAGTGTCATGACCGGATACGAGGACACCCAATTGCTGGAACACCCAGATGATGCCGCTTCTCCGCTAAGCCGGACCCAGTTTGGTGAACTTTAGCTTTTGCAGTTTTATTGGCCTTCAAAATCGACCAGCGTGAAAAGTGGTAACCCACTGGCACGAATTTTCGTTGAACCGCCCAGTTCAGGCAAATCAACAATGGCTGCGCCTTCCATGACGTAGGCTCCCAGTTTTTCCAGCAATTTTTTACCGGCCATCATTGTCCCGCCGGTGGCGATCAGGTCGTCGATCAGCAGCACCCGGTCGCCAGGCTTGACCGCATCGGTGTGCAACTCCACGGTCGCACTGCCGTATTCCAGTTCGTAGGTTTCTTCCACGGTGGTGAACGGCAGCTTGCCTTTTTTCCGAATGGGCACAAACCCCACGCCCAATTCGTAAGCGACCACCGAACCCAGAATAAAGCCCCGGGCATCCAGGCCCGCGACCACGCTGGGGCGGCGCTCCGGCTCCATATAGCGGTGCACAAACGCGTCAATCAACACCCGGAACACCTTGGCATCTTGCAGCAAGGGCGTGATGTCACGAAATTGCACGCCTGGCGCGGGCCAGTCCAGTACGGTGCGAATATGGTCACGAAGGTAGTGGTTGACGCTGATGTTTGTCATAAATGACCTGTGGGTGGCAAGTGTCCATATTGTGCCTTGCGCTGTCTGCGGTCATCTGGTTCAGAACGGGCCTTTGAGCAGCCGCAACTCGGCCTGTTCAAGCATGTCCGCTTTACCTGACAGCACCAGGGAATCGCCTTCCATCAGAACCAGCTCATCTGACAGTGTCATCACTTGCCCGGACTTGCGGCGAAGGCTGACCAGCCGTATCGACCATGTCGACAAGGTCAAATCAGCCACGGTCCGGCCGATGGCGCGGGCGCTCAAGGGTAAGGTCACTGAACTCAAGCGTTCCTGATGCAGTTCGTCGACCGAGCCGTCATCCGCCCCGCGGAAAAAACCGCGCAGTAAGGTGTAGCGCGCATCGCGTTGTTCTTGCACGATCCGAATCACCCGGCGCATGGGTACGCCGACCAGGGCCAGGGCATGGCTGGCCAGCATCAATGAACCCTCGATGGCTTCTGGTACCACCTCGGTGGCACCCGCCTGTTGTAACGCTTCCAGGTCATGGTCGTCTTGTGTGCGCACCACCACCGGCACTTGAGGCGCGTGTTCATGGATATGCGCCAGCACTTTCATCGCGCTGGGTGTTTCAAGGTAGGTGACTACCACTGCACTGGCCCGCGCCAGACCGGCCGCCATGAGGGCTTGCAGTCGGGCGGCATCGCCAAATACCACCGAGTCCCCGGCGGCCGCGGCTTGCCGCACCCGGTCAGGGTCCAGATCGAGCGCCATGTAGGGAATGTGCTCTTTGTCCAGCATGCGCGCCAGGTTTTGCCCGCAACGGCCATAGCCGCAAATGATCACGTGTTTGTTGGCCTTGATGGATTTGCGCGCGATGCTGGTCATTTGTACTGACTCCATCAGCCACTCATTGCTGACCAGTCGCATGACCAGCGCGTTGCTGTGCATCACGATGAAGGGTGTGGCCAGCATCGACAGCACCATTGCCGCCAGAATCGGGTTGAGCAGTTCGGGCGGCACCAGCTTGTTGGCCTGTGCCAGTGTCAGCAATACAAAACCGAACTCGCCCGCCTGCGCCAGGTAAAGTCCGGTGCGCAGTGCCACCCCCATGGATGAGCCAAACGCACGGGCCAGCAGCGTGACGACCACCGCTTTGTAAAGCACCGGTACCGTCACCAGCAGTAACACCAAGGGCCAGCGTTCTAGCACCAGCCGCCAATCGAGCATCATGCCGATGCTGATGAAGAACAAGCCTAACAACACGTCGTGGAATGGTCGAATGTCGGTTTCCACCTGGTGTTTGTATTGGGTCTCGGATATCAGCATGCCAGCAATGAAGGCACCCAGCGCCAGGCTTAGGCCTGCCATCTCGGTCAACCATGCCAAGCCCAAAGTCACCAGCAACAGGTTCAGCACAAACAGCTCTTCGCTTTTACGGCGGGCCACCAGCGTGAGCCACCAGCGCATGACGCGTGGCCCCCCAACCATCAGCACGGTGATCAGCACCATGGCCTTGAACAGCGCCCAGGCCAGGGTTTCAACCATTTGCTCGGGTGAGGCACCCAAAGCTGGAATCAACACCAGCAAGGGCACCACCGCCAAGTCCTGGAACAAGAGCACACCCATGACACGCTTGCCGTGCTCGGCTTCCATTTCCAGGCGTTCGCTCATGAGTTTGACCACGATGGCGGTGCTGCTCATGGCCATCGCGCTGGACAAGGCCAATGCGGTTTTCCAGTCCATACCCCAATATTTCGGAGCCAGCACCGCAAAGACCATGCTGGCGGCGGTGGTCACTATCATGGTCAGCGCCACTTGAAACAGACCAAGACCAAACACGTGGTTGCGCATCGTGCGCAGCTTGGGCAAGTTGAACTCCAGCCCGATCACGAACATCAAAAACACCACACCGAACTCACCCAGATGGCGCACGCCATCGGCATTTTTGGCCAGCGCCAGTGCGTTGGGGCCAATCACCACACCCACGGCCAGATAGCCCAGCATCGGCGGCAGTTTCAGGTAGCGGCACGCCACCACGCCCAGCACGGCAGCCAATAAATACAAAAGAGTCAAGTCAAGAGGGTTCACCCCCTGATACTACCAAGCCCAAGCTGGGCCGCAGAGGGCGGGCCGATAGAATGCCGGGATGACAATCAAGCCACTCGCCGCGCCGCTTTTTGATGCCAACCGGGCCATGGCGCTCGCCACGGCAGCCCTGGATATTGAAGCGGCCGCTGTGCTCGGTCTCAAGCGCCACGTAGGCCCTGCATTCGTGCAAGTGGTTGGTCTGATGCTGGCTGTGCAGGGCCGGGTGGTGGTGATGGGTATGGGTAAAAGCGGCCACATCGGCCGCAAAATTGTGGCCACTTTGGCCTCAACCGGCACCCCCGCCATGTTTGTGCATCCAGCGGAAGCCAGTCATGGCGACCTTGGCATGATCAAGCCTGTGGATGTTGTGCTGGCCATTTCCAACAGTGGCGAGTCAGATGAGCTCACCGCGATTTTGCCGATGATCAAGCGCTTGGGCGCACCCTTGGTCGCCATGACGGGCAACCCTGAGTCCACCTTGGCGCGGTATGCCGATTTTTTTCTGAACAGTGGTGTCGAAAAAGAAGCTTGTCCGCTGAACCTGGCTCCCACTGCCAGCACCACGGCGCAACTGGCGTTGGGCGATGCACTGGCCGTCGCGCTGCTGGATGCCCGTGGCTTCAAGGCCGAAGACTTTGCCCGTTCCCATCCAGGCGGCGCGCTTGGGCGCAAGCTGCTGACGCTGGTCAGTGATGTCATGCGTGGTGGTGATCAGGTACCCCGTGTCGGATTGGCCGCCACATTCAGCGAAATCATGCGTGAGATGAGCGCCAAAGGTTTGGGCGCCACGGCCGTGGTGAATGCTGCGGGCTTGGTGCAGGGTATTTTTACCGACGGGGATTTGCGCCGGTTGATTGAAAAAGGCGCTGATTTGCGCAGCTGCACGGCGCAAGAGGTGATGCACCCCAAGCCCAGCACCATTAGTCGGGATGCACTGGCAGTGGATGCCGTTGAACTGATGGAGCAGCGTTGCATCACCAGTGTGTTGGTGGTTGACGATGCGGGCGCCTTGTGTGGCGCACTCAATACCAATGACTTAATGCGTGCCAAGGTGATCTGATGACACCCGCCCTGAACTTTGACCCCGAACTGCTGCTCAAGGCACAAGGCATTCGCGTGGTGTTTTTTGATGTGGACGGTGTACTCACTGATGGCGGGCTGTATTTCTCGGAACATGGTGAAGCGCTCAAGCGTTTTCACACGCTCGACGGCCATGGGCTCAAACTATTGCAGCGCGCAGGCATCACGCCGGCGGTGATCACAGGGCGCGATTCCAAGGCGTTGCGGCTGCGGTTGGCCGGGCTGGGCATTGAGCATGTGCATTTCGGTACCGAAGACAAGCGTCCTGCCGCCGAGATCACTTTGCGCGCTTTGGGGCTGGACTGGTCGCAAGCTGCGGCCATGGGTGATGACTGGCCGGATTTGCCGGTGCTCACGCGTTGCGCGTTTGCCTGTGCACCGGTCAACGCACAGGTTGACGTCCTGGCGCGAGCGCACTACGTAACCACACGCAAGGGTGGTGATGGTGCCGTGCGTGAGCTGTGCGATTTGCTGCTGGTGGCCAGTGGACGTTATGGTGTGCTGTTGCAAGAGGTGCTGGGATGAATGCAGTGCGCTTGCTGCTGGACCGGCTCACACTTTATTTGCCAGTGCTGTTGATGGGCACGCTGGCCATGGCCACTTATTGGCTGGTGCGCAGCTCCCCGACGGTCAGTGCGCCTGAGCCTGCGGCGGCTGTGCAGCATCAGCCAGACTATTTCATGCGCAAATTCGCCGTGAAAACCTATGACGCTGAAGGCAAACTGAAAAGCGAGGTCAGCGGCGGCGAAGCACGGCATTTCCCCGACACGGACACGCTTGAAATTGACCAGGTTCACATTCGCTCGTTCAATGAGCAGGGCCGCCTGACCGTTGCCACGGCGCGTCAAGCCATCACCAATGGCGATGCATCCGAGGTGCAACTGATCGGCAACGCGCGGGTGGTGCGTGAGGCGGTCCCGGATAAAAACGGACGACTGCAACCCAGTATGACCCTTACAGGCGAATTCTTGCATGCGTTCATGAACACCGAGCGCGTCAAGTCGCACAAGCCGGTGGAACTCACCCATGGCAAGGATCGCTTTACCGCCGACAGCATGGATTTTGACAATCTGGACCGTGTCATGTTGATGACCGGCCGGGTACGCGGTCAGCTGGTGCCCGCCACCACCCCTTAGCGCTCACATCCGCCATGACGCAATTGGTGTTGATCACGGGTGCTTCCAGTGGAATCGGTCAGGCGCTGGCGCTGCATTACGCACGTTTGGGTCACCGGCTGGCATTGGTCGCACGCCGCACCGACCCGATCAAAACCTGGCTCAGTTCCTGCAACATCAATGCACAGAGCTACGAAATATACAGCGCTGATGTGTCGGATGCGGACAGCATGGCAGCGATGGCGCAGGCGTGCATGGTGTGTCAAGGCCTGCCAGACGTGGTGATTGCCAACGCAGGTATCAGCATTGGCGTGGACTCATCTGTGCGCGCAGACCTGGATGTGATGGCCCGTCTTTTTGCCACCAATGTGATGGGTGTGGCGGCCACTTTTAGCCCGTTCATTGCGTCTATGGCGGCGCGCGGGTCAGGCACCTTGGTGGGCGTCGGTAGCGTGGCGGGCATCCGTGGCTTGCCGGGTCATGGCGGTTACTGTGCCAGCAAGGCGGCAGTGATCAGCTATTGCGAGAGCTTGCGTGGCGAGTTGCGGGGCAGCGGTGTCAGGGTGGTCACGCTGTGTCCGGGTTATATCGCCACGCCGCTGACACAAAACAACAGCTACCACATGCCATTTTTAATGCAGGCGGGGGCGTTCGCAGAAAAAGCCGGCCGTGCGATTGAAGCGGGCGACAGCTATCGCGTGATCCCCTGGCAAATGGGCGTGGTGGCCAAGTTGCTGCGCTTGTTGCCCAATCCCATGTTTGACCGGTTGTTTGCCGGCCGTCCGCGCAAGCCACGCGTCACAGACAACACGACTTGAGCAGCTTGATAAACAAAAAAGGGTCCCGACGGACCCTGATTTTTTGCCGGATGTGACCCCGGCAAATCGCGGTATGCGCTTAGTAGCTGCTACGGCCACCGCCGTAACCACCACCACCGCCACCACCGGAGCGGCTACCGCCACCACCAGCGCCGCCACCGTAACCGCCGCCACCAGAGCGACCGCCACCAGCACCGCCGCCGCCGTAGCCACCGCCGCCACCACCACCACCACCGAAGCCGCCGCCGCCAGAGCGGGGAGGACGGGGTTCCATCGGACGGGCTTCGTTCACCACGAGGCCACGACCACCGAATTGTTGGCCATTCATGGCATTGATAGCGGTTTGTGCTTGCGCATCATCGCCCATTTCGACGAAACCGAAACCTTTGGAGCGGCCGGTGTCACGTTCCATCATGACTTTGGCGCTGGTAACGGTACCGTGTGCTGCAAACGCTTGTTGCAGATCTTCGTCACGGAAAGAATAAGGCAGGTTGCCTACGTAAAGTTTGTTGCCCATGAGAGGACTCCTCAAAATAACTCAAAACGCGATGGAGTCCATTACCGCAATCAACAAACCATTAAAGACTTAGAGCAGACGCGAGACTGACATTCACCGCAAACCACGTACTGCTTTCAAAAAACAATACGAGGCGCATGATACGTCAAGTTTGTGTTTTTCAATAATTTATTTGCAATGTGCTAAAAAAAGCATAGATTAGTCCATGAAACGCTGTTCGTGTCTGTGGTGTTGGGTGCGGGGATTTAATCTAGCTCTTGGTAGTTTCGCCATTGCTGCATCGCGTTGCGCATGGTGAGCACCTGGCGTTCAAAGTGTGGGCAGGCCGCGCAGATGGCCATGTGCAGGCGCAGCGCGAGTTTGTCAAGCATTGGCAATGCTTGATCTTCACGCGCAATGACCAGGGCGGTGACTTCTTTGCAGGTGCGTATCAAGGAGATCATGACAATTTTTCGGCTGATGCAAACCAGTTGAGTTCAAGGCATTCACGCAAACGCAATCTTGCCCGGTGCAACTGAACGTAAAGGTTGGTCGCAGTCAGGTTCAATTCCTTACATATTTCGTCGACAGAGAGTTCCAGCCATTCGCGCATCAAGAAAAGACGACCTTGGGTGGCGGGCAATTTCTCGACGCATATGTCCATGACCTTCAGGAATTGCTGGTTGCGCAAGTCTTGTTCGGGGTTGCCCCAGTCGGCCGGCATTTCAGCAAAATGACCGTCAGGTCTGAAGCCAATCAGATCCAGCAGGTCTACGCCATCATCGTCTTGCGTGCTCATGCTGATTTCCCTCCCATGCAGGCGCAGCATGTCAATGACTTTATGTTTCAGGATGCCAATCAGCCAGGTCTTGAGCTGTGAGCGGCTCTGGAACGCCTGGGGTTTGGCCAGCGCAGCCAGCACGGTGTCAGACACCGCATCTTCAGCCCAGGCTTCGTTGCGCAACTGTAGGCGGGCAAAGCGCAGCAAATAGCCATGGTGACTGACAACTTGCTGATCGAACGCCAAAACCTGGGGGATGGTCATGCAATGCAGAGTGTTTGGATGGTGAAAATCGGCACAGTCAAACCATTTTTCTTGCGGCGCTGTAAGAATGCGCAGCCAAGTGTTACTAAATCATAACCAGCTTGCGATGTGCGTTATCTGACGCAGCGCAGCCTGGTTACCAAGTGTTTTTTTCATGTTTTGTCACCACTCAGGAGTTTTCAAATGAACCAACGCACCATGCTGGCATCCACTGCCGCAACCTTGATGTCGCTTGCCCTGCTGGCAGGCCCGGCCGCCGCAGCAGAAAAAGAAAAATGTTTTGGCATTGCCAAAGCCGGTCAAAACGACTGCGCCAGTATTTCCGGCGTGCATTCCTGTGCTGGCCAGGCCAAGGTCGATATGGACAAGGGCGAATGGAAATACGTGGCCAAAGGCACATGTAAAGACTTGAAAGGTCTGTCCATGGACGAGGCAAAGGCCGCTGCGAAAAAGGTCTGAGCGTTCAACCACCAAGCCGGATCAATATGCCAATCGCCCAATGCGCGTCGAGGGGTGGCGTGGGCATTGGCTGGCGCCAGCCGCACTACGCCGAGTTGCTGGTGCGCCAACCCGAACTGAACTTTCTGGAAGTCCACTCTGAGAATTTTTTTGCCCATGGCGGTGCGGCGCTGGCGGTGCTGGAACGGGGCCGCGCCGCATATGACATCAGCCTGCACGGTGTCGGCCTGTCTTTGGGCTCGGCCGTTGGGCTGGATGCCTGGCATCTCGATCAACTGGCCCGGCTGGTTGATCGCATTGACCCTTTGCGGGTCAGCGACCATGCCAGTTTTGCCCGTGGGCAATGGCTGGGCGCCAGCGGTTCCCGCACCATCCATGCGGCTGACCTGCTGCCGATTCCATTCAGCGCTGAAGCGCTTGACGTACTCTGTGCCAATGTACAGCGTGTGCAAGAGCGCCTTCAACGCCGTTTCATGGTGGAAAACCTGTCTGCCTATCTGCAATGGCGACCCCAGACCGATGAGCCACAGCATAGCGAGAATGAATTTTTATCCTCGCTGGCAAAGCGCACTGGCTGCGCCTTGCTGGTGGATGTGAACAACCTGTATGTGAACGCCCGCAACGCCCAGATTCGCGGCGAGCTCACTGACCCGGTGGCGCATTGCCTGATTTGGCTTGACGGCATCACCCCGACCGATGTGGGTGAAATCCACCTTGCCGGGCATTGCCACATGCGGCCCACAGATGGTGAAAACCCGCAAGACGACATCGTGATTGATGACCACGGCAGCCGGGTGTGCGCCGAGGTCTGGCAGATATACAAACATGCCATGCAACGCTTTGGCACGGTGCCCACCTTGATTGAATGGGATACTGACATCCCCGCGTTGGATGTGTTGCTGGATGAAGCCCGACATGCCCGCTTGGTACAAGGTGCAAACGCATGAGCATGCTTGCCAAACAACAGCAGGCCATGCTGGCGGTGTTGTTCGACTGGCCATCTGATAGTGCTATTAAAAAGATAGCTAATTACACAGTAAACACGGGGTCTAGAGGCCTAAAAATCTATCAATCAAATGGCCACGTGCTGGCGCAGCGGGCACTGCAGGCCGCCTATCCGGTGTTGGCCCAGTTGCTGGGTGCCGAGAGTTTTGACGCACTGGCCCGTGCGCATTGGCACACCGAGCCGCCCACCTGTGGTGACGTGGCCGAGTGGGGAGTTGGCCTGCCCGCCTTTGTGCGCGGTAGCGCGCAGTTGCAGGACGAGCCCTACCTGGGTGACTTGGCGGCGCTGGAATGGGCGCTGCACTGCGCTTCCATCGCGGCAGATGCCGAGGTGGATGCAGCAAGTTTTGCCCTGCTCGCCGCGCATGACCCGGCTGAACTGCATGTGCAACTCGCCCCCGGCTGTGCCGTGGTTGCCAGCGTGTGGCCCGTGGCCAGCCTGTGGGCCGCGCATGCTGACCAAAGTGTGCCCTTTGACGCCTTGCGCCAGCGCTTCCAGGCGCAGTCCGCAGAGGTTGCGCTGGTCTGGCGCGCAGGCTTGCGCCCTCAAGTGCGACACCTTGACCCCGCTGAACACGCGCTCCTGACCGCGCTTCTGGCTAACCAAACCCTGGGCGCTGCGCTGGATGCCGCGTCCCACGGCGCAGCTCTGGCCACCCAGTGGGACACCCACAGCTGGTTGGCCCAAGCGGTGCAAAGTGGTTTGCTACTGAGCGTGCGGGCGTGACCAACATTTGAACCGTGGCGCTGAGCGCTTTGGTGTCGCCATTCCGGACGGATGGTCATCCAATTGGCCCGATAAAGCCGAACTGCCTGGTCCAACCATCTGGAAAAATGGCTGCAGGTATCGCTTTTCAATTTGGCCACGCATCGCTAAACTGGTCGCAAGTCTGCAAGAAAAAGGAGTCACACACCATGAAGCCCACCGGGATGGACCTTGAGGCGGTGCTGGCGCGCCACGGTCGGGCGCCGCATCGCCTGGTGCAAATCCTGCGCGAGATCCAGGTGCAGCAGCTTTGGCTTTCCCGCGACACCTTAAGTGCGGTGGCCCGGGAGCTTGGCCTGTCGCTGGCGCATGTAGAAGGTGTCGCGGGGTTTTACCGTTTTTTTCACGGCCAGCCGGTCGGCCAGTACCGGGTGCTGTTCAGTGACAACATCACCGACCGCATGCTGGGCAGTGGCGATTTGATGCATGAGTTGTGCCATTTGCTCAAGGTCGAATCCAACACGATGCGTGCGGACGGGCGTGTGAGTGTGGCCACCACGTCGTGCACCGGCATGTGCGACCAGGGGCCGGCGGCACTCATCAACCAGCATCAGCTGGTCACGCGCCTGACACCCGGACGCATTGAACACATGGCAGCCTTGATCGAGGCCCAGGTGCCTGCCCACCAGTGGCCTGTGGCGTGGTCTCGGGTGGATGACCAGATTCGTCTGGCCGATGTCAAACTGGGGCCCCAGCCGGCGCCGGGCCAAGGCATTGCTGCAGCCCTGGCGCGTGGACCGCAGGGCACGCTGGATGACATCAAGCGCTCCAAGTTACGCGGCCGCGGTGGCGCGGGGTACGCCACTGGCACCAAATGGCAGTTGTGCCGCAATGCCCGTGCTGACACACGCTATGTGGTGTGCAACGCCGACGAGGGCGAGCCCGGCACCTTCAAAGACCGGGTGTTGCTCAGCAGTTATGCCGACACGGTGTTTGAGGGCATGACGATTGCCGCGCTGGTGGTGGGTGCGCGCCAGGGCCTGGTGTATTTGCGCGGCGAATACTGTTACTTGCTGGATGCGTTGGAAGCCACGCTGGCGCGACGCAGGCAGCAAGGGCTGCTGGGTGCGTCGATTCAAGGTCGGGCCGGGTTTGACTTTGACATCGAGATTCATGTGGGCGCCGGTGCTTACGTGTGTGGTGAAGAGTCGGCGCTGATCGAGTCGCTGGAGGGCAAGCGTGGCACGCCGCGCATTCGCCCGCCGTTTCCTGTGGAAAGTGGCTACTTGGGTCAGCCCACCACGGTCAACAACGTCGAGACCTTCAGTGCTGTGACCCATATCGCGGTGCAAGGCGGCGCTTGGTGGGCGGGCATTGGCACGGCGCAGTCCACCGGCACCAAAATACACAGCGTGTCGGGCGACTGTGCACGCCCTGGCTTGTACGAATACCCGTTTGGCACGCGTATCGGCCGCATTCTGGAAGACTGCGGCGCGCGTGACACGCAAGCGGTGCAGGTGGGCGGGCCGTCAGGCGTGTGTCTGTCGGCACTCGAATTTGGCCGGCGCATTGGCTTTGAGGATGTGCCCACGGCAGGCGCTTTCATGGTGTTTGACCGCAGCCGCGACATGTTTGATGTGGCCCACAATTTTGCGCACTTCTTTGCCCACGAAAGTTGCGGCTTTTGCACGCCCTGCCGGGTGGGTACCGAGCTGGTGCTGCGACGCATGGACAAGCTCAAACGTGGTTACGGGTCGGGAGAAGACGTGCAGGTGCTATACGAGCTGGACAAGCTCATGCACGGCACCACCCATTGTGGCCTGGGGGCGGCGGCGTGTAACCCGCTGCGCGACACCATCGCCAAGTTTCGTCCGGCTTACGAGCAGCACTTGAAGTCGCTGCATTTCGCCCCTGGTTTTGACATGGACGCAGAACTGTCGCAGGCGCGTCTGGCCACCGGGCGTGACGACAGCGGCGCCCATCTGGAGACACTGGCATGAGTACCTACGCCCGCATTGACGCGTTAAGCCCCGGCACGTTTGCGCTGGACGGCGAAGAGGTCGAATTTGGCCCTGGCGAGTCCATTTTGCAAGCGGCCACCCGCGCTGGCCATTACATTCCGCACCTGTGCTGGCACCCCGACTTTGGTGCCAAAGGCTCGTGCCGGCTCTGCACGGTACGCATCAATGGCCGCATGGGGGCGGCGTGCACGGTGCAGGCGGCGTCTGGTCAAGAGGTGGAAAGCAACACAGACGACCTCAACGCCCAGCGCAAGACCTTGCTGCAAATGATGTTCATCGAGGGCAACCACTTTTGTCCCTCGTGCGAAAAAAGCGGCAACTGCCGGCTGCAAGCCACGGCGTACGACGTGGGCATGGAAGGCCCGCACTTTGAAGAGTTTTACCCGGACCGCCGGGTTGACGCCAGCCATCCGGATTTGCTGCTGGACCTGAACCGCTGTATTTTGTGCGGGCTGTGTGTGCGCGCCAGCAAGGACGCCGATGGCAAGGACGTGTTTGCCATTGGCGGCTACGGCATCAAGACCCATCTGCTGGTCAACAGCCCGAGCGGCCAGATGGCCGACAGTGCGCTCTTGCCCACCGACCGCGCGGCCAACATCTGCCCGGTGGGTGCCATCCTGCACAAGCGCCAGGGCTTTGTCATTCCGATCGGCCAGCGCCAGTTTGACCGCGCGCCGGTGTCAGAACAAATTGAGGAGGGCAAGGCATGAACACCAGCGCCTCCAACGCAGAGAACTTGGCTGATGCCTCTTCTGACGCCAGTTCTGGCACCGCCCTTGGCGCCGAGGCCAAGCCGCTGCACACCCCGCGCAAACTCAAGCTCGCCACGGTCTCGCTGGCCGGGTGTTTTGGCTGCCACATGTCGCTTCTGGACATTGACGAGCGGCTGCTCGCGTTGCTGGAGTTGGTCGAATTTGACCGCTCGCCGCTGACTGACATCAAGACCATTGGCCGCTGCGACATTGGCTTGATTGAAGGTGGCCTGTGCAACGCCGAAAACGTTGAGGTCTTGCGTGATTTCCGCGCCCACTGCAAAGTGTTGGTGGCGGTGGGCGCCTGCGCCATCAACGGCGGCTTGCCGGCGCAGCGCAACCAGCTGGACGTGGGACAAATGATGCGTGACGTGTATTGCAGACAAGAAGGGGGCAGCCCTGGCAACCAGATTCCCAACGACCCCGAGTTGCCGCTGCCTCTCAACAACGTGCACCCGATTCATGAAGTGGTGCATGTGGACTACTTTTTGCCAGGTTGCCCGCCCTCGGGCGACGCGATCTGGGCCTTCCTGACTGACCTGCTGGCTGGCCGCACCCCGCATTTGGGGCATGGTCTGATTCACTATGACTGAAACCTTGCGGGACAGACTTTGGTTACGCGCAGCGAACCAGCTCTGTCCTGAAGATTTTGTAGAAAGACTTGTATGAGCTTTGAGCTTGAAACTGCCGCCCATCCGCAAGGCCTGCGCCGCGTGGCGATTGACCCTGTCTCGCGCGTGGAAGGCCATGGCAAAGTGACTTTGCTGCTGGACGAGCACAACGTGGTGCAGCAGGCGCGTCTGCACATTGTCGAGTTCCGTGGCTTCGAGAAATTCATCGAAGGCCGTCCGTACTGGGAAGTGCCGGTGATGGTGCAGCGCCTGTGCGGCATTTGCCCGGTGTCGCACCACCTGGCGGCCTCCAAGGCGTTTGACCGCGTGATTGGCGCCACACCTGTCACAGCCAGCGCCAATGCGGTGCGCCGCCTGATGCATTACGGGCAAATGCTGCAGTCCCACGCACTGCACTTCTTTCACCTGTCGTCGCCGGATTTGCTGTTTGGTTTTGACTCACCGGTGGCGCAGCGCAACATTGTGGGCGTGGCCGCCGCCAACCCCGAGGTCGCCAAAAAAGGCATTTTGCTGCGCAAATTTGGCCAGGAAGTGATC
>JBBQZG010000021.1:0-31880 GCA_038207945.1 Burkholderiales bacterium | reverse complement strand
CTCGGACCCGGTGTGCCTGGCTGACAACGCCGCCAGTCTGGCCAGTTTGGGGGCAGAGGGCATTGATTTGAACTTTGGCTGCCCGTCGCCCGTGGTGAACCGGCATCGCGGCGGATCGGCCTTGCTGGAAGAGCCTGAACTACTGTACCGCATCGTGTGGGCGGTGCGTCAGGCCGTGCCACTTCACCTGCCGGTGTCGGCCAAGATGCGTTTAGGGCTGCATGATGACAGGCGCGCAGAAGATTGCGCGCTGGCAATCGAGGCGGCCGGCGCGGCTGAGATTGTGGTGCACGCGCGAACCAAAAAAGACGGCTACCGGCCACCCGCGTATTGGGAACGTATTGCAGATATTCGACAGGCCGTGCACTTGCCGCTGGTGGCCAATGGTGAAATCTGGACCGTGGCTGATGCTTTGCGTTGTCGCGAGGTGTCTGGATGCCAAAGTCTGATGCTGGGGCGCGGTATGGTGGCTGACCCGGCGTTGGCACAGGCGATTCTTGCGGTTGACGCGGACCGCCCCGAGCCGGTGGTGATGACTTGGCGCGAGCTTTTCGAGTTGATTGAGCAGTTTTGGCTGCTGGTGGTGGCGCATCTGGATCGAGGCCAGCAAACCGGGCGGCTCAAGCAATGGCTGAACTTGCTCAGGCGCGTCTACCCTCAGGCGCAAGACGCGTTTTTGGCGGTGCGTACCTTTCATGACCCCGCGGATACGACGAACTGGCTGAAGACGCAACGTGTGATTCTTGGCATTGATGGCGTTCTGCCTTGAATTCTGTCGAACTGGTGCCATATCCCGAGCTCGTGCCAACAAACGCTGAGCCCGATAGAATGAATTCATGGTTACCAAAACTCCAAAAATCATCATGCCCAAACAGCCAAAAGTGTCTGAGGGCGACAGTGACGGCACGGTAGTGCTTGAGCGACGAACGCAAAAAACCCGTCCACCACCGATGTACCAGGTGCTGATGCTCAACGACGATTACACGCCGATGGAGTTTGTGGTCATTGTGATTCAGGAATTTTTTGGCAAAGACCTGGAAACGGCCACCCAGATCATGCTGAAAATCCATCTGGATGGGCGGGGCGTATGTGGTGTGTTTTCACGCGATGTGGCAACCACCAAAGTCGATCAAGTGTTGGATGCAGCCAACAAGGCGGGCCACCCTCTGCAGTGCATCAGTGAACCCGTGGAACTCTGACGGACTCGAAGTCCTTTTACCCTGAACTGAATTTGAAATCAGATTACAGTTAACTTCTGAAACAAAGCTATTAAAGGACTCACATGATTGCCCAAGAACTGGAAGTCAGCCTTCACATGGCGTTTGTCGAGGCGCGTCAACAGCGCCATGAATTCATCACAGTGGAGCATTTGCTGCTGGCTTTGCTTGACAACCCCAGCGCCGCCGAGGTGCTGCGGGCTTGCTCTGCCAACATTGATGACCTGCGCAAGTCGTTGGTCACCTTCATCAAGGACAACACGCCGCAAGTGGCCGGCACCGACGATGTCGACACCCAGCCCACGCTCGGTTTTCAACGGGTGATTCAACGCGCCATCATGCACGTGCAGTCCACGGGCAGCGGCAAGAAGGAAGTCACCGGGGCCAACGTCTTGGTGGCCATTTTTGGTGAAAAAGATTCGCATGCGGTGTACTACCTTCACCAGCAGGGCGTGACGCGTCTGGACGTGGTGAACTTCATTGCGCACGGCATCAAAAAAAGTGACCCACCCGAGCCCACAAAATCTGGTGAAAACCAGCCAGAGGCGGAAGACGGTTCATCCGAGAAAAACGAGAAATCATCTCCGCTTGAGTTGTACACGCAAAATCTCAACCAGTTGGCCAAAGACGGCAAGATCGATCCGTTGATCGGTCGCGAGTATGAGGTTGAGCGGGTGATCCAAATCCTGTGCCGCCGCCGTAAAAATAACCCACTTCTGGTGGGCGAGGCCGGTGTGGGCAAGACTGCGATTGCCGAGGGTCTGGCCTGGCGCATCACGCAAAAGGCAGTGCCTGAAATCCTGGCTGATTCCATCGTTTATTCCCTCGACATGGGCGCGCTTCTGGCAGGTACCAAATATCGTGGCGATTTTGAGCAACGCCTCAAAGGCGTGCTGAAAGCGCTCAAGGACAAGCCGAACACGATGTTGTTCATTGACGAAATTCACACGCTGATTGGCGCGGGTGCGGCTTCCGGCGGCACGCTGGATGCTTCCAACTTGCTGAAACCAGCGCTGAGCTCTGGCGCACTCAAATGCATTGGTGCCACCACTTTTACTGAGTACCGAGGCATTTTTGAGAAAGACGCGGCGCTGAGCCGACGTTTCCAAAAGGTCGATGTGGTCGAACCCACGGTGGACGAAACGGTCGAAATTCTCAAGGGCCTCAAATCTCGTTTTGAGGAGCATCACAATGTCAAGTACGCAGTGGCGGCCCTGCAAGCGGCGGCCGAGTTGAGCGCCAAGTACATCAATGACCGGCATTTGCCAGACAAAGCTATTGACGTCATTGACGAAGCTGGCGCCGCCCAGCGCATTCTGGCGCCGAGCAAGCGCAAAAAAATCATCACCAAGGCCGAGGTGGAAGAGATCGTGGCCAAGATCGCCCGCATTCCGCCTGCCAATGTGTCCAACGATGATCGGGGCAAACTCAAAACCCTTGAGCGCGACTTGCGCAACGTGGTGTTTGGGCAAGACTTGGCGATTGACAAACTGGCTTCCGCCGTCAAGATGGCGCGCTCAGGCTTGGGCAAGGGCGACAAACCCATTGGCTCCTTCCTGTTCAGCGGGCCTACCGGTGTGGGTAAAACAGAGGCTGCCAAGCAACTGGCCTACATCATGGGTATCGAGTTGATTCGCTTTGACATGAGCGAGTACATGGAGCAGCATGCCGTGAGCCGCCTGATTGGTGCACCTCCCGGTTATGTGGGATTTGATCAAGGCGGTTTGTTGACCGAAGCCATTACCAAGAAGCCGCACTGTGTGCTGTTGCTTGATGAGATCGAAAAGGCCCACCCAGCGATTTTTAATGTGCTGCTGCAGGTCATGGACCATGGCACGCTCACCGACAACAACGGTCGCAAGGCCGACTTCCGCAACGTCATCATCATCATGACAACGAATGCGGGTGCCGAGACCATGAACAAGGCCACCATTGGCTTTACCAATCCGCGTGAGGCTGGCGATGAGATGGCAGACATCAAACGCCTGTTTACGCCTGAGTTCCGCAATCGACTGGACGCCATCGTCAGCTTCAAGGCACTAGACGAAAACGTGATTCTACGGGTGGTCGACAAGTTCCTGCTGCAGCTGGAAGCCCAGCTGGCAGACAAAAAAGTTGAAGTGACCTTCACGGACAAGCTGCGCAAGCACCTGGCCAAGAAGGGCTTCGATCCCTTGATGGGCGCCCGTCCCATGCAGCGCCTGATTCAGGACACGATTCGACGTGCGTTGGCGGACGAATTGCTGTTTGGTCGTTTGACTGAAGGTGGACGGTTGACTGTGGATCTGGATGAAAGCGACGAAACCAAGACTGAGGTTTTGCTCGATATTCAGCCCTTGCCCAAGAAAGAGGGCAAGGCCAAGCCGGAGCCACAGGAAGCCAGCACTATTTGAAGCCGACACGGTCCAGCATCTGCTGGACTTTCACCTGGTTCATGCCAACCACGCTGATGTGGACGGTTTCACTTTTGAAGTTGCCGCCTGTCATGGCTTGCAATGCCGGGTTGCTGATATGGACCCCGCGGGCTGCCGGCCACTCGTTGTTGCCATCGGCGAAGTGGTTTTGGGCCGACGGGCTGGCAAGGTACTCCAGAAATTTGACGCCGTTGGCACTGTGAGGTGCGTGTTTGGCCACGGCACCGCCAGCAATGTTCACGTGGGTGCCCCAGCTGGACTGGTTGGGAAACACGACCCCTATTTTTTCGACAACCGCTTTGTCCTCGGGCTTTTCCGAACGCATGAGTCGGGCCAGGTAATAGGTGTTTGTGACGGCAATGCCACATTCGCCAGAGGCCACACCCTTGATCTGGTCAGTGTCGCCACCTTTGGGTGAGCGTGCCATGTTGCTCACCATGCCTCTGAGCCATTGTTCGGTCTGTTTCTCACCCAGGTGTTCCATGACGGCGCCAAACAATGACAGGTTGTAGGGGTGCGAGCCGGAGCGGATGCAAAGTTTTTCTTTGTTTTTGGCATCCGCGAGTTTTTCGTAGGTGTCAACGTCACGTGGGTTGACGCTGACTTTGTTGTAAACAATCACCCGCGCCCGGGTGGAAAACCCATACCAGGGTGTTTGTCCGTTGCTGTCTGTCTTAGCCCTCAAATGTTCGGGGATAGCGTCGTTGAGCAGTTTCGACTTGATGGGTTGGAACAAGCCGTCAACCTCACCGCGCCAAAGCCGCGAGGCATCCACCAGCAGGATGACATCGGCGGGCGACGCCGCACCTTCAGCTTTCAGGCGGGCAATAATGCCTGCATCATCGGCATCCACCCGGTTTACCTTGATGCCGGTGGCCTTGGTGAAATTGCCGTAAAGCGCCTCGTCCGTCGGGTAATGCCGGGCGGAGTAAATGTTGAGTTCATTGCTTTGTGCAAAGCCCGTGCTGCAGAGTGCGACGAGAACGCCGGTGGCGGTGAATTGGGTCAATTTCATAGTTCTTCCAATAGGTTGTTGTGTCAATGACCGTACTCTAACACAAATACGAATCATTCCTATTAAATGAAAATACCACTTTTAACTGAACGCACTGCGACCCTGCTCGCAGTGCTGTTCTTGGCGGGTTGCGCAAGCGTGTCGACCCAAAAGCCGGCACCAGAGTCAGTAACGACGGCTGTTGTGCCAGCGGCGCTTAAGCCTCCCATCATCGGATTGGTCTTGGGCGGTGGTGCGGCACGTGGCTTTGCACACATCGGGGTGATTCAAGCACTCGAAGAGGCAGGCATTCGGCCTGACCTCGTGGTGGGCACATCGGCAGGAAGTGTGGTGGCAGCACTTTACGCCAGCGGCAAAAATGGCAAAGAGTTACAGAAAGTGGCGGAGTCGATGGAGGAGGCCTCGTTTTCAGATTGGCGTTTGCCCTTTTTCAAGCCGGGTGTTCTCAAAGGTGAAGCGCTGGCAAGGTTTATCAGCAGCCAGGTGGGCGGCAGGCAGATCCAGGATTTGCCGATGTCGCTTGGTGTCGTCGCCACGGATCTTGACAGTGGTCGTGGGGTGCTTTTCCAGCGGGGCGATGCAGCCAGTGCAGTGAGGGCATCGTCTGCCATACCGGCCTTGTTCCAACCAGTGTTGATTGGAGGTCGTGAATATGTGGATGGTGGCTTGGTCGCACCTGTGCCTGTGCAATTTGCACGACAAATGGGAGCTCAGGTGGTGATTGCCGTTGATATTTCCAGCGCCCCGCAGATCAATGCCGCGTCAGATACCTTCCAGATATTGATGCAGACGTTCTCAATCATGGGCAAAAGCATCAGTGTCTTTGAGTTGCGTGAGGCAGATGTGGTGGTTAAGCCTGCTTTGACAGGGTTGTCCAGTGCAAGCTTTGCCTCAAGGACACAAGCTATTTCTGCCGGGCATCAAGCCATGATGCTATGGGTAAGCAGATTGCGCAGCGCTATTCAAGCGAAATCGAAATAAACCAAAGGTCAAAAAAAAGGGCTGATCTTGCGATCAGCCCTTAAGGGATCCCTGAACCTGAAGGTTTCGAAAGGACCCGAGGAGACAACTTGCAGAAACCAGAGGTTTCAAAAAACTAAACTCGCCATAAGTATCCCAGGGTTTACCCTCATTCTGTAGAGGCAAGGACCTTAATTTGGCGTTAAATCGAAATTTCGAATTGAGGTCAAAAAATTAACGCTTTTTGGCAGCGGGTTTTGCAGTGCTTGCAGCTGAATTTGCGACAGCATTGAAATTCGTTTCAGCAACTTCCGTTGCTTGCTTCACTGCTTTTTGAACTGATTCAAGGGCGTTGGTGGCAGCTGCCACAGCGCTTTTCATCATGGTCACTGCAGTTTCGGAGCCAGCCGGTGCATTTTTAGCAGCGGATTCAACCATGCCAGCGAACTGCTGTTGAACTTCAGCAACCTGAGACTCCATCGCCTTAGTAAATTCGCCTGTCGTGCCAGTCGCAATTTCATACAGGTGACGGCTGTAAGCCGCAGTCTTTTCAGCCAAAGGCTGGAGCAGGCTTTGCTGCAGAGCCATCAATTCTTGCGCGTCCTTCACGCTCAACATGGCCTTGGCGTTTTCGCCAGTTTCGTTGAGGGCTGCTTTGGAAGCGCTGAGGTTGAGCTCAACAATCTTTTCCACGCCTTCGAAGGCTTTGGAGGTCAAACCCAGCAGGGTTTCAACGTTGGCTTTTTGTGAGGCGAGTACTTGTTCTACGGTCAGCATATTTAATTCTCCACTAGGTTAAAAAAGTATCTGCTCCGAAACCAAGTTCAACTCGGTTTATGTTGCAGTGCAGCATGGTTCAAATTATAGATTGATCCGGTAACGATGCAAGTGTTTTTTGTTGCATCGCAACAATTTAGGGGATATTTTCTAAAAAAGTCAATTTTCACCAACACGACACAATATTGACATGCAGGCTTTTTACTCCGATCGCTTCGTGCTTCCCTTGCCGCAGGGGCATCGGTTTCCAATGGCGAAGTACGCCATGTTGCGCGACGGAATTGAAAGTGTGTTGCCGCAAGTCAGCTTGCGAGAGGCACTTGCCGCCACGGAGGGTCAACTTGCGTTGGCCCACACCCCGGCTTACATTGATTCGGTGATCAGTGGCAGCATCAGCACGGCGGCCATGCGTGAAATTGGGTTCCCATGGAGCGCCACGATGGCTGAGCGTGCATTGCGTTCAGTCGGCGCCACGGTGTCGGCCGTCAATGCAGCCATGTGTTCTGGGCTTGCAGCCAACTTGGCTGGTGGCACCCATCACGCTTACGCCGAAAAGGGCGCCGGGTTTTGTGTGTTCAACGACGTGGCTGTGGCGGCCCGTCTGGCGCAAATCGAGTGGGCAAAAAAACACCGACTGCCGTTGAGAGTGGCCGTGATAGACCTGGATGTTCATCAGGGCAACGGCACCGCACATATTTTCCGAAGCGATGAAACGGTGTTTACCGTGTCGTTGCACGGTGATAAAAACTTTCCTTTCCGCAAGGAAGCCAGTGACCTTGACGTCGCATTGGTTGATGGCTGCGGTGACGGTGAATACCTTGGGGCACTTGATCTGGCATTGGTCGAGTTGGCCAATCGATTTGATCCCTCGCTGGTGATTTATCTGGCGGGTGCCGACCCGTACGAAGGTGATCGACTGGGGCGGTTGAAGTTGTCGGCTGATGGATTGGAGGCTCGTGACAGGCGCGTGTTTGACTGGTGTTTTCACCGCGGCATACCGATGGCGTTTGTGATGGCAGGCGGATACGGACTGCACATAGAGGAAACGGTGCAGATTCAGCTCAACACATACCGTGTCGCACTTTCTTATTGGCAGCGTTGGATGTCGCGGAACGCTACATTGCCCTGAAACGATCGTGTCGCGCTTGAAATAATTGACAGGGGGAAATGGTGAATTTCAAATAGCCAGGATGGTGAATCGTTTCACAATCCAGCAGACTTGAAAAATCATAAGTTAGGAGATTTTGATGAATCCGAATGGCTTGACACCGCGCAACTATCCCCCAAAACCAACAGATGTTTACCTGTTTGCAACTTGCCTGATTGACCAGTTCACGCCGCAAGCTGGATTGGACACAGTCAATCTGTTGGAGCGCGAGGGTATTCGTGTGCACTATCCACTGGCGCAGACTTGTTGTGGGCAGCCAGCGCACAGCAGCGGCTACCCCGATGAAGCACGTTCGGTTGCATTGGCACAACTGAATCTGTTTGTGGAGCCTTGGCCGGTTGTGGTGCCATCCGGTTCATGTGGCGGCATGATGCGCAGCCACTATCCGCACCTGTTTGTCGGCGACCCTGAACTGCATGCCAAAGCGGTGGCGTTGTCTGAACGGGTGTATGAGCTGAGCGAGTTTCTTGTGCATGTGGTGAATTTTGACCATGCCGACACAGGTACGCCGTGCACGATTGCATTGCATACGTCCTGCCATGCACGCCGCCAAATGGGTGTTCACGAAACCAGTGCTGCGTTACTCGACAGTCTGGATCAGGTGCAAGTGGTTGAGCAAGCGCGCATTGGGGAGTGTTGCGGCTTTGGCGGCACGTTTGCTTTGCTTTATCCTGATATTTCAGAGGCCATTGCCACTGACAAGGTGGCCAGCATCCAGAGTACGGGTGCGGCATGTGTGGTCAGCGCAGATTGTGGGTGCTTGCTCAACATCACTGGTCGGGCCGCCAAACAAGACGAGTTGGCAGGCCGCAGCACGCCAAGCTTGCCAGGTGAACACTTGGCAAGCTTCTTGTGGCGCCGTACCAGCGGGAGTGCCGCATGAGCGCGCGTGAAGACATCTTGAACCGTTTGCGTAAGCCCAATGTGGCCGCCCAGCAGCTATCGCCTGATGTGGCAGGCTGGTACGCAACACATCAACGCGATGAGGATATGGCTCAACGCACGGCGCGTTTGCGCGCGGCACTGGAGGCGGTGCACACGGAAATACACGATGTGACGCCTGCCAACTGGACCTCGGTTTTGCTGTCAGTGGCTGCCGCCAAGGGTTTGCGTCAGGTGCTGATCGGCACGAACACACCACATGGCGCCGAGTTGCAGGCCTGTCAGACAGGTGCGTTGCAGGTGATGCGTTATGAGCAGTCCATTGACAGTTGGCGCGACTTGTTGTTTGACGGTGTGGATTCCGGGCTGACGCTGGCGCGCGGCGCAGTGGCTGAAACCGGCAGTCTGATTTTGTGGCCCGGCCCAAGCGAGCCAAGGTTGATGTCGCTGGTGCCTTCGCTGCACTTTGTGCTGCTCGATGTGGCCACAATTCACTCGGATTTTTATTCAGCCATGACGGCCGAAGGCTGGTCAAAAGGCATGCCGACCAACGCGGTGTTGATTTGTGGTCCGTCCAAAACAGCAGACATCCAGCAAACCCTGGCCTATGGCGCACATGGCCCGAAAGAGCTGGTGGTGTTGTTACGTCACACTGATGGGAGCCTGACATGAGCAAAGTCGTACAAATTCACCCGGCCAAAGACTTCAAGGCACGCAGCAAGGCCGTGCTGGATAACCCGGGGCAGCGCAAGAACTTCCGCGGTGCGATGGACTTTTTGCAGGCGAAACGGCGGGCGCAATTCACTGACCAGGAGGAGTTGCAAGGGCTGCGTGAGCTGGGGGCGTCCATTCGCCGCTACAGTTTGGCTAACCTGCCCCGTTTATTGGAGCAGCTGGAAGCCAACCTGACGACCAACGGCGTGAAGGTGCACTGGGCGCAAAACTCGGCGGACGCCAATGAGATTGCCCTGCAGATTGCGCAGCGTGTGCAAGCCAAACGCATCATCAAGGGCAAGTCGATGGTGAGCGAAGAAGTGGGGTTCAACCACGCCATGGAGGCCGCTGGCATTGAGGCGTTCGAGTCTGACATGGGCGAATACATCGTGCAGTTGGCGGGCGAGGCGCCGTCGCACATCATCATGCCGGCGATTCACAAAACCAAGCAGGAAATTGCCCAGCTGTTTGCCGATGAGGTGCCCGGTGTGACCTATACCGAAGATGTCGATGCATTGATCCAGATTGGCCGACGGCTACTGCGGCGCAAGTTTGCCGAGGCCGACATCGGCTTATCTGGGGTGAACTTCTGTGTGGTTGAAACAGGCACGCTGTGTCTGGTCGAAAACGAGGGCAATGGTCGCATGTGCACCACGGTGCCCAGGGTGCATATTGCGATCACCGGCATTGAAAAAGTGGTGGAAAAACTGGCGCATGTGCCGCCATTGTTGAGCTTGTTGACGCGTTCTGCCACCGGGCAATCCGTCACCACCTATGTCAACATGATCAGCGGCCCTCGCAAGGCGGATGAAAAAGACGGGCCGCAGGAGGTTCATCTGATTTTGCTCGACAACGGCCGGACCCAAGCCTATGCCGATGACGAGTTGCGTGCCACCCTGCAATGCATCCGTTGCGGTGCCTGCATGAACCATTGCCCGGTGTACGCGCGCATTGGTGGGCATGCTTACGGCACCACTTACCCAGGCCCGATTGGTGCCATCATTTCGCCGCACATGATGGGGCTGGATGCGACTTACCCACTGGCTTTTGCTTCGACACTGTGTGGTGCGTGCAACGAGGTGTGCCCGGTCAAGATCCCTATCACGGACATTTTGGTGCGCTTGCGCAACGAGGCACAGGCCAAGCCCGAAACCGAAGACGCCACACTGCGCGGCAGCGGGGCAGCGCGCACGGTGGCAGCTTCGACCGTGTGGAGCATGTGGTCGCAGGTGTACAGCAAGTCGGGGCTTTACAAGCTGGCCTCCTGGTTCATGAGCCGGGGCAGGGCGCTGTCACCCTCGGAGCAAGGCGCCTGGACGCGCAGTCGCACGCCTTTGGTCCCCGCACCCAAGCGTTTGCGTGATTTGATGAAAGACCGCAAGCTGTAAATTGTCAACGGGCCTGCCATGCTGAACCTTGGCGCTGGCAAAATGGGTGTCTATGAGCGACCCACAAACCACGTCAGGCCTACACGTCAAACCACAACCTGAAACGCGCAGTGCATACCGGGTTTTCAGGCCGATTGGCACCCGCTGGATGGACAACGATGCTTATGGACATGTGAACAACGTCGTGTATTACAGCTGGTTTGACACCGCGGTCAACGCCCACCTGATTGAGCAGGGTGTGCTGGACATAGAACGTGGTGAAACCATCGGCCTGGTGATTGAAACCCAATGCAATTACTTTGCCCCGCTGGCTTTTCCGCAAACGGTTGAGGCTGGCATTCGTGTGGCGCGCATGGGCAACTCCAGTGTGCGTTATGAGGTGGGCCTGTTTGCTCAGGGTGAGTTATTGACGGCGGCCAAAGGCCATTTTGTTCATGTTTATGTGGACCGGAAGTTGCGTCGTCCGGCGCAGATACCTGACGCATTCAAGCGCGTTTTAGAGAACCTTTTATGAATCCAACTCGGTCCGGAAACGATCCCAAGGTGGCTGCCGTCGATGCTGCCATCAACTCGCGCATGTCGGTCAGGGCGTTTACGCAGCAAGAGGTCTCGCGTGACACACTTCAGGACATCCTGCAGGTGGCCAGCCGGGCACCTTCGGGCACCAATACCCAGCCTTGGAAAGTTTATGTGTTGCAGGGCCAGAGCCGACACACCTTGGTGAACAAGGTGTGTGCCGCCCATGACGCCCTGCGTGTCGACCCGGCGCTGGCAGCGCAGTACACCGAGGCCTATGACTATTACCCGGAAAAATGGGTGAGTCCCTATATTGACCGGCGCCGTGAAAATGGCTGGAGCCTCTATGGACTGCTCGGCATTGGAAAGGGCGACAAGGGCAAGATGCATATGCAGCATCAGCGTAACTACCGATTTTTTGATGCGCCAGTGGGGCTGATGTTCACCATTGACCGCGTCATGGGGCGTGGCTCGCTACTCGACTACGGCATGTTTTTGCAGAGCTTGATGGTTGCTGCCCGAGCACGTGGCTTGGACACTTGTCCGCAGGCGGCGTGGAACGGGTTTGCCAGCATTATCCTGCCGCATATCGGCGCGTCTAGCGGTGAGATGCTGGTGTGCGGCATGGCGCTGGGCTATGCGGACAGGCAAGCCTTTGTGAACACATTCCATACACCCAGGGAGCCGGTGGAAGCGTTCACGCACTGGCTTGCGGATTGAGACTGTTTAATTTGATCCGGTAGCGGAATTGCCGCAGCCGGGTCAAAGATGAACTCGCTTACTTGAGATCGTCCGCCAACACCTGAACAATTCGCTGCACGTCTGTTGCCTTCGCGGCAGTGCCATCGCCGTTTTGTACTGACACGGTACTTGCCTCGCCTAGACTGACCACCGAGATTCTGAACTTCTGCGGCGCGCTGTCCTGTTTGGAGGAGTTGAAAAGTTTACCGAAGAAACCTGGTTCAGCCTTGTCGGCCGTCGGTGCCACGTAGCGTACAAAGTAAATGCCCTTGCTGCGGTCACGGTCTTCCACCGTGAAGTTGGTGCGATCCAGCGACAAGCCAACCCGACGCCAGGCGCGGTCAAAGCCGTCATCAATCTGGACGACAGACTGGCCATTGACGTTGCTGATGCGGGCGCCATTCTTGGCAGCACCTGCCGCCACCAGCACTTTGGATTGCTCTTGCGTGACGCCCAGCTTAACCATCAACCGGCGCAAAAATTCAGCTTCGAGCTCTGGGTCGGCGTCGCGGGGTTGCCAAACAGTGCGGTCTTTGGCAGAGGAATCATAGACCTCAACCATGCCGCGATGGCTGATGAACACATCGGTGCCGCCGTTGGCGTTGCGCTCCAGGCGGGTGCGAAATTTGTCACGCTCACCCGTGGAGTACAGCGAGTCAAATACTTTGCCGAGCGTGTTGCGAATGAAGTCCTGTGGAATCTTGGCCCGGTTCTCAGCCCAGTCGGTTTCCATGATGCCCAGGTTGGCCTGGTCCATCGCCAGCAAGAAGCCGTTTTCTTGCCAGAAGTCTTTCACCGGTTCCCAAAGCTTGTCGGCTGGGCGGTCTATCACCAACCAGCGCTGTGTGCCCGCGCGCTCAATGCGCACGTCGCCCAGCGCCGTTGCGGCAGTGGGTGTGGTCTGGGTGTTGACTTGACCCAATTGAAAGCTTGATGCCGTCACCGGTGCACCAGGAATGGCATAGCGCGTTTCCCGGGAGAGTTGTGTCAAGTCGGGAGGTACTTCAAGCGTCGGGGCTGCCTTGCTGGCGCTTTTATAGTCCACCTTGTCGCCTTGCAGAACCGAACAGGCTCCAAGGGTGAGCGTCAAGCCGAGAAATGCAAGTCTGGAGAAATGGTTCACAAAGGTCCTTCGGGTCAATGATCAAAATGTCAGGTAAGGGCGTTGCTCAGAGCAAGCCAACAGCGCACAGGGCCGCTTCAACCACCGGTGCATTGTCCGGTGTGAGTTCAGTCATCGGTAGCCGCAGCGTGCCACCGCACAAATTAAGCCGGGCCATTGCCCATTTCACAGGAATGGGGTTGGCTTCCACAAACAGATGCTTGTGCAAGGGCATCAGCTTGAACTGAATTTCCATCGCACGCTTGACATCACCTGCAATGGCTGCCACACAGAGCTCGTGCATCAGACGTGGCGCCACATTGGCGGTCACGCTGATGTTGCCCTGACCGCCGCACAGCATCAGCGCCACAGCAGTCGGGTCGTCGCCCGAATAAACAGCAAAGTTTTTGGGTACCTCACGGATCAGCCATTGCGCGCGGTCAATGTTGCCAGTGGCTTCCTTGATGCCCACAATGCCGGGAACTTGCGCCAGGCGCAGCACGGTGTCTACCATCATGTCGGCCACCGATCGACCTGGTACGTTGTACAGGATCAGTGGCAAGTCAACGGCTTCTGCAATCGCCTTGAAATGTTGGTATTGGCCTTCTTGCGTAGGCTTGTTGTAGTAGGGAACCACTTGCAGTTGGCAATCTGCGCCAACCTTTTTGGCAAAGCGGGCCAATTCGATTGCTTCTGCTGTGCAATTTGAGCCACAGCCCGCCATGATGGGCACTCGGCCAGCGGCTTGCTCCACTGACACTCGAATGATTTCGCAGTGTTCCTGCACACTGACGGTGGGTGACTCGCCAGTCGTGCCAACCACACCGACGCAGTCTGTCCCCTCGGCAATATGCCAGTCAATCAGTTTTCGCAGGGCCTGGTAGTCCACGCTGCCGTCGGCGAGCATGGGTGTGACCAGGGCAACGATGCTGCCGGTGAGGGGGCGCTGAGAAAGTGTCATCTTGATGTGCTGTTTTAAGGTTAGCTTGTTATTTTAACGAGAGTAGGTGGCGCTCTGGCGGCTGCTTTGCGTCGCGTCTGGTGGCAGGCTTGAAGGCGGCAATTCGTTGGACAAAACGGTCAGGGTTAGGCAGGAAACCGTCCTCGAAAGCAACAATCTGCAGGGCCTGGCAAAGCTGCAGCAGCTCGCCTGGCTGCAATAAAAAGTCCGGGCGTGACGGCTTGCCTACTGTTGCGTTGCCACTGGCAAAGGTTTCATACAGCAGCAAACCGCCGGGTGCCAGGCTTTGCAACATGGTGGGGAACAGGGGGCGCCAAAGGTAATTGGTGACCACCACTGCGTCAAATTGCTGCGGATGGTCGGCTGTCATCAAGGGCCAAAGGCCATTTTCAATGTCAGCTTGCAGCGCCGTGCCGTGTTGCCGTGCAGCGTTCACGGCCTCTGCCGAGCGGTCAATGCCCGTCACATCGCAGCCAAGCCTGGTAAACCAGGCCATGTGGCGGCCGTGGCCACAGGCAATGTCGAGCACGCGGGCAGCGGGTGGCACCAGATGGCTCCAGTGCTGTATCCAGTCAGATGACGCAGTCGGCCCATGGATTTCCACTAAAAGCACCCCCACACCTGATTGGCCAGTGTCATGACAAAGTCTGGCCGGGCATACATGGCAAATACCAGGGCCAGCACGCCTGCCAAGGTGGCAAACAAAAGCACTTTATGACTTGTTTTCATCATCTAGCTAGCCTGCGGCAGCGGCGCACGAACAATCGCCGCCTCTTTGATTGGCAAATTCACCAGTGCCGCCAACACGCCCAAGCCGATGGCGATGTACCAAACCACGTTGTAGCTGCCTGTTCGGTCATACAAAAAACCACCCAGCCAGACCCCCAAGAAGGAGCCAATCTGGTGGCTGAAAAACACAAAGCCGCTGAGCATGGACAGATGTGCCACACCAAAAATTTGTGCCACGGCGGCATTGGTCGGCGGCACGGTCGACAACCAGAGCAAGCCCATCACGGCTGAAAACACATAAACGCTCATGGGCGACAAAGGCACCAGCAAAAAGACGCTGATGACCACGGCTCGGGTGAAATAAATGAACGCCAGGATGTTTTTCTTTTGCATGCGTTGCCCCAAAACGCCTGACGCGTAGGTGCCAAACACATTGAAGAGCCCAATCAGTGCCAGTGAATAACTTGCCACCTGCGGCGCCAGGCCATGGTCCTTCAGGTAGCTCGGCATGTGCACGCCGATGAACACCACCTGAAACCCGCATACAAAGTAGCCGGTCATCAGCAATTGAAAGCTGCGGTATCTGAACGCCTCACGCAGTGCCTGCATGATGGATTGTTCGCGAAAATGCCCGGCGCCACCCCGAAAATGCGGCTCGCGCAGACCCCAGGCAAGCGGCATCATCAGCAGGGCGGCCAATGCCAGCGCCACCAAGGCTTGTTGCCAGCCCAGGCTGTCAATCAGAAAACCCTCGGTGGGGACCATCAAAAATTGGCCAAAAGAACCGGCCGCTGCGGCGATCCCCATGGCCCAGGAGCGCCTGCTGGCGCTGATGTTGCGACCAATCACGCCGTAAATGATGGCGTAGGTGGTGCCGGCTTGCGCCATGCCGATCAACACGCCCGCCGTCAAAGTAAACCCCAAGGCCGATGTGGCGTGCGCCATACCGTACAGGCCTATGGCGTAAAACAGGGCGCCCGCCACAATGACCCGGAACGCACCAAACCGATCCGCCAGCATGCCGGCAAAAATGCCAGAGAAGCCCCACACCAGGTTTTGGATGGCAATGGCAAATGCAAAGGTCTCGCGGCTCCAGTTCTGGTCTTGCGTGATGGGTTGAAGCCACAGGCCAAAGCCATGTCGGATGCCCATGGACACAGTCACGACGGCGGCGCCGCAGATCAGAACCTGGTTGATGGAAAGTGATTTGGGCTGATGCGGCATGCGTGGAATATACCGAAACAACATCTCTGGCCGCAGGCGGCCGTCACCGGTGTGACAAGACTGTTTAGGTATACAGTGGTTTTGACTCTGATGATTACAATGCGCCGTTATGGCCACCAAATTCACCTCCGAAAATCCTGAATATTCCGAAAACTCGATCCGTGTCCTGAAAGGGCTGGAGCCGGTTAAGCAGCGCCCGGGCATGTACACCCGCACTGACAACCCGATGCACGTGATCCAGGAGGTCCTGGACAACGCCGCTGACGAGGCGCTGGCCGGTCACGGCAAGAAAATCAAAGTCATCGTGCATTCTGATGGTTCCATCACCGTGGAAGATGACGGCCGGGGCATTCCGTTTGGCATGCACCCTACCGAACACGCGCCAGTGATCGAGCTGGTGTTCACCCAGTTGCACGCCGGCGGCAAGTTTGACAAAGGCAAAGGCGGGGCCTACAGCTTCTCTGGCGGCCTGCACGGCGTGGGTGTGAGTGTCACCAACGCACTGTCGCTGCGACTGGAAGCCACGACCTACCGCGAAGCTCAGGTGGCGCGCCTGGTGTTTGCCGGTGGCGACGTGATCGAGCCCCTGGGGGTACGCCCAGCCGGCGACGGTGACCGCAAATCAGGCACCACCGTGCGTGTCTGGCCTGACGGCAAGTACTTCGAAACCCTGGTGTTCCCAATGGCGCAACTGGCCCACTTGCTGCGCAGCAAGGCGGTGTTGATGCCGGGCGTGACGGTGACGCTGGTGCAAGAGAAAACCAAAGAGACGCAAACCTGGGTCTTCAAAGGGGGTTTGCGTGACTACCTGACGCAAACGCTCACCGCTGACCCGGTCATCCCCTTGTTTGAAGGTGAAGGTTTTGCTGATGCCAGCAGCGACAGTTTTGCCGATGGCGAAGGCGCCGCCTGGTGTGTGGCCTTTACTGAAGACGGGCAGCCGGTGCGCGAAAGTTATGTCAACCTGATTCCCACCAGCGCCGGCGGTACGCATGAGTCGGGCTTGCGTGACGGCCTGTACACCGCGGTCAAAGGCTTTGTGGAACTGCACTCCCTCTTGCCCAAAGGCGTCAAGCTGCTGCCTGACGACGTGTTTGCGCGCGCCAGTTATGTGCTGTCCACCAAAGTGCTCGACCCGCAGTTTCAGGGACAGATCAAGGAGCGACTGAACTCACGCGATGCGGTGCGGCTAGTTTCAGGCTTTGTGCGGCCTGCGCTGGAACTGTGGCTGAACCAGAACGTGGAATATGGCAAAAAGCTGGCCGAAATCGCCATCAAGGCGGCCCAATCTCGCCAAAAAGCGGGTCAAAAGGTGGAGAAGCGCAAAGGCTCTGGCGTGGCTGTGCTGCCAGGCAAGCTGACCGATTGCGAGAGCCGCGACATTGCCGAGAACGAGGTGTTTCTGGTTGAAGGTGATTCGGCCGGCGGCAGTGCCAAGATGGGGCGCAACAAAGAAAGCCAGGCGGTTCTGCCGTTGCGCGGCAAGGTGCTCAACACCTGGGAGGTCGAACGCGACCGCCTGTTTGCCAACAACGAAATTCACGACATCTCCGTGGCCATTGGTGTTGACCCGCATGGGGTCGACGACACGCCGGATTTGAGCGGCCTGCGCTACGGCAAGATTTGCATTCTGAGCGATGCGGACGTGGACGGCTCACACATCCAGGTGTTGCTGCTCACGCTGTTTTTCAAGCACTTTCCCAAGCTGATCGATACCGGCCATGTGTATGTGGCCCGTCCGCCGCTGTTTCGGGTGGATGCACCAGCGCGGGGCAAAAAGCCAGCGTCAAAAGCCTATGCACTCGATGACGGGGAACTGACCGCCATCCTGGACAAGTTGCGCAAAGAGGGCGTGCGCGAAGGGGCCTGGACCATCAGTCGGTTTAAAGGCCTGGGCGAAATGAACGCCGAGCAGTTGTGGGACACCACACTGAATCCTGACACCCGCCGTTTGTTGCCTGTGCATCTGGGCAACCAGAGCGTGCTTCAGACGTCCGAGCTGATGACCAAGCTGATGGGCAAGGGTGAGGCGGCTGCGCGGCGTGAATTGATGGAGCTCCATGGCGACGCCGTTGAGCTGGATGTCTAATGTTCGGTTGGCGTGTCATGGTCCAGTTTATTTTAAGGAAAATGGGGCTGTGGCCCTTGCTGCTGTTGTGTGGGCAGCTATTGTTTTTGAGTTCTTCAGCAAACGCTGATGTCTGGGCTTACATGGATGAGCGGGGTGTCGCACACTTTGCGTCTGAGCAGCTAGATGCCCGTTATGAGGTGTTTTTTCGCGGTGGCGAGAGCTTTGACACGCAAGCTGGCTTGAGCGGTGCCCATCCCCTGGTACCCAACGGCAGGTCAAACCTGGCGCCGTTGAGTGCGTCACCTGCGCGGACATTTTTTGATGCTTCCCCCGGTTTCAAGGCCATTCAGCACCATGTGCGCGAGGCCGCCAAAACCTTCCACATCGACTATGAACTGCTGCAGGCCATCATTGCCACCGAGTCAGGTTTTGACACCCACGCCGTGTCATCCAAGGGCGCTATTGGCTTGATGCAGGTGATGCCCGCCACCGCCGAGCGCTTTGGCATGGCGGCTGACAAGAAAAATTCACTTGAGAAAAAGCTGACCGACCCTCGCACCAACATCAAGGCGGGCAGTCGCTACTTGAATTACTTGCTGGATCTCTTTCCAGGTGAGCTGGAGCTTGCAGTCGCTGCCTACAACGCGGGCGAGGGCGCAGTGCAGCGCGCCGGCAACCGGATTCCCAATTACCAGGAAACGCAGAACTACGTGAAAACCGTGATGCAGCTTTACCGAATACTTAAACCCCCCGTGCAGTTGTCCTCCGGCAAGCAGGCGCCCACCCGCATTCGCATGGCGTTTGGCGGTGCCTTGAACCGCAGCAACATGCCCGCCGCAGCCATTCCCCAGGCGCCGGGGCTGGTTCCCAATACAGATACTCAGTAGCCTCCATGACAGACCAACCGATTCTTGATTTATTCAAACCAACCGAGCCTGAGGGCGACGATGCGCTGAACCTGGCCACCTACGCCCAGCGCGCCTACCTTGAATACGCCCTGAGCGTGGTCAAGGGCCGGGCCTTGCCGGATGTCACCGACGGCCAAAAACCCGTGCAGCGGCGCATTTTGTATTCCATGAGCCGCATGGGCTTGGGTTTTGGCGGGGCCAATGGCAACACCGGGGCCAAGCCAGTCAAGTGCGCCCGGGTCGTGGGCGACGTGCTGGGGCGTTTTCACCCGCACGGCGACTCGTCGGTGTATGACGCGGCGGTGCGCATGGCGCAGGACTTTTCCTTGCGCTACCCGCTGGTCGACGGCCAGGGCAACTTTGGCTCAAGAGACGGTGACGGTGCCGCCGCCATGCGTTACACCGAGGCGCGCCTGGCCAAAATCACCAGCTTGCTGCTCGATGAAATTGACGAAGGCACGGTTGATTTCAGCCCCAATTACGACGGCTCCACCGAAGAGCCCAACCAGTTGCCGGCACGCTTGCCATTTGCTTTGCTTAACGGCGCCAGTGGCATTGCCGTGGGCCTGGCCACCGAAATCCCGAGCCACAACCTGCGCGAAGTGGCCGATGCCTGCGTCGCGCTGATCAAGTCGCCCAATTTGACAGACGATGAGCTGTATGCGCTGGTGCCGGGCCCCGACTTCCCGGGTGGCGGCCAGATCATCAGCAGCGCGGCCGACATTGCCGACGCTTACCGTTCTGGTCGTGGCTCGCTCAAATGCCGCGCGCGCTGGAAAATTGAAGACCTGGCGCGCGGCCAATGGCAACTGGTGATGACCGAGCTGCCGCCCGGCGTCAGCACCCAGCGCGTGCTGGAAGAAATTGAGGAGATCACCAATCCGAAAATCAAGGCCGGTAAAAAAGCCTTGTCGCTGGAGCAAAATCAGCTCAAAGCCACCATGCTGTCGGTGCTGGATGTGGTGCGTGACGAGTCCAGCAAAGACGCGGCAGTGCGCCTGGTGTGCGAGCCCAAGACCAGCAAAATTAGCCAGCAGGAGCTGGTCAATACGCTGCTGGCCCACACCAGTCTGGAAACGTCGAGCCCCCTCAACCTGACCATGATCGGGCTGGATGGGCGGCCCACGCAAAAGTCGCTGCGCCAGATGTTCACCGAGTGGGTTGCCTTCAGGCAGACGACCATTGAGCGACGTACCCGCCATCGCCTGGGCAAGGTGCTCGACCGCATCCACATTTTGGAAGGCCGCGCGCTGGTGCTGCTCAACATCGATGAAGTGATTGCCATCATCCGCCAGGCGGACGACCCCAAGGCGGCGCTGATTGCCCGTTTCAACCTGTCAGAGCGGCAAGCTGAGGACATCCTTGAAATTCGCCTGCGCCAACTGGCCCGGCTGGAAGCGATCAAGATTGAGCAGGAACTCACAGGCTTGCGTGATGAGCAGACGAAGCTGGAAGACATCCTGGGCAACCCCGCCACCCTGCGCCGCTTGATGGTCAAAGAAATTGAGCTTGACGCAAAGACCTTCGCCGACCCCCGCCGCACCCTGATTCAGGCCGAGAAAAAAGTGGTGCTGGAAGTCAAGGTGGTTGATGAACCGGTGACCGTGGTGGTGAGTGAAAAAGGCTGGGTGCGGACGCAAAAAGGCTGGGCGCGTGACCGCCTCAGCGGCGCCGCTGCGCCGGAATACGCCTTCAAGGCGGGTGACGCGCTGTTTGGTGCCTTCGAGTGCCGCACGGTCGATACCTTGTTGGCGTTTGGCTCGAACGGGCGCGTCTATTCAGTCGCGGTGTCGCTGCTGCCCGGCGGTCGGGGCGACGGCCAGCCCATCACCAGCCTGATCGAGCTGGAGGCTGGCACCCAATTGCTGTCTTACTTTGCCGGTCCGGTGGATGCCAGTCTGCTGCTGTCCAACTCTGCCGGTTATGGCTTTACCGCCACGGTGGCGAACATGATCTCGAGGCAAAAAGCGGGCAAGGCGTTTGTCACGGTGAACGAGGGCGAAACCCTGTGCCAGCCCTCGCTGGTGGCCAACGCCGCCACCGCTGTGGCAGCCGCCACGCATGTGGCTTGCGCGTCCACGGGCGGGCGCATTCTGACATTCGAGGTCAGTGAACTCAAGGCCATGGCCAACGGTGGCCGCGGCCTGATGCTGCTGGACCTGGAAGCCAAAGACACACTCGCCGGGGCGGCTGCCTACACCCGAAGCGTGCGCATTGAAGGCATTGGCCGGGGCGCCAAGGCGCGTGAAGAGACGCTGGAAATCCGCAGCCTCAACAACGCCCGGGCGGCGCGGGCGCGTAAGGGCAAAATGGCTGATTTGGGTTTCAAGCCGAACAAAATCACTAGAGTTGAGTGATTTCACTGAAAGATACCTATGGCAATTGGCTGGCTTACCGTTCTCAAACTGGTCCCCTGGGGCGATGTAATCGAAAACGCCCCCAAGGTCGCGCAAGGGGCCAAGAAGCTTTGGCATACCGTCGGTAAAAAGCCGGCGCCTGGCGTGGCCGACACCTTCACACCGACTGCGCCCGGTCAGGGCGCCTTGGGCGGTCAAGACGCCGTGGTGGCCGTGCTTCAGCGGCAGGTGGCAGAACTGCAAGTGACCGCCGCCGAGTTGCACCAGCAAATGCTGGAGTCCAGCGCGCTGATCCAGTCGCTGGCTGAACAAAACACCCAGCTGATCCAGCGCGTGGAGGTCAATCGCAAGCGCGTGCTGGTGATTGGCGTGCTGGCCGTGGTGCTGGCTGTGGTCATGGCGGTCAAATATATTTGATAGCTACATACGCAATGGATACAAGGGCTAGAGGCCTATTTTGCTTATAAATTATGTGCAGGTTCTTGCCTGGACGGGCAGCGGGCTTGGGTTGTGATAACGCGCTCTGACCTGCCCGCAGGTTTCATGGTGCTGCACGGCAACCGCCTGGAAGACCTGCGCGACCTGCTGGTGCAGGTGCTCAAAACTCAGCCGCTGGCGGTGCTGGAGCCCGAAGTCATTTTGCTGCAAAGCAACGGCATGAAGCACTGGCTGGAAATTGCGCTCTCCCATGACGACGCTCTGGGCGTGTGTGCCGCCACCCGCATGGCGCTGCCCGGGGCCTACCTGTGGCAGGTGTACCGGGCGGTACTGGGTCAAGCGGCGGTACCGGCTGCGATGCCTTTTGACAAGGCCAGCCTGCTGTGGCGGCTGGTGCGGCTGTTGCCGGTGTTGTGCGAACGGGACGCGGTGTACGCGCCGCTCAAGCGTTACCTGGGTGATCCGCTGCAGCCGCGCAAGCTGTATCAGTTGGCGCTGCAACTGGCCGACGTGCTGGATGGCTACCAAAGTTACCGGGCCGACTGGCTGGCGGATTGGACGGCGGGGCGTGATATGTTGCGCGATGCAGGTGGTCTGACCGATTTGCCCCCGGAGCACGCCTGGCAGGCCCAGCTTTGGCGCGACATCCGCCTGGATGTGGGCGCAGATTTTGAAGACAGCTCTCGCGCCGCTGTGCACGAACGCTTTCTGGTGGCCATGGCTCAAGTCAAACGTCAGTTTGACGCCAGCGGCCAGCGCCCACCTGGTTTGCCAGCGCGGCTGGTGGTGTTTGGCGTGTCGTCCCTGCCAATGCAACTGGTGCAGGCGCTGGCCGCACTGGGGCAGGTGAGTCAGGTGCTGATGCTGGTGCAGAACCCTTGTCAGTACTTTTGGGGCGACCTTGTCGAAGGTCATGCGACCCTGCGCGCCCAGGTGCGCCGGCGCCAAAACCCCAAGCCATCCGCAGGGCGACCCTCTGCGCAGTTGGCGCTTGATGCGCCAGCCGCCCCCACGCACCCGCTGCTGGCTTCCTGGGGCAAGCAGGGGCGCGATTATTTGCACCTGCTGGATGGCTTTGACGCGCCCGAGCAGTACCGTCACCACTGGTCACGGGTTGATGTGTTTGTTGACCCCGCTGCCGCCACGCCGGAGCGGCCCGCCAGCCAGTTGGCGCTGTTGCAGTCCGCCATGCTCAACCTGACACCGGAGCCCGAGGCACCACAGCCTTTGACTGGCGATGGTTCTTTGGAATTCGTCAGTGCCCACAGCACCCAGCGCGAACTGGAAGTGCTGCACGACCGCTTGCTGGCCTGGTTTGATGCCGACCCGGCTTTGAAACCGCGTGATGTGATGGTGATGGTGCCCGACATGGAGGCCTTTGCGCCGCACATTCAGGCGGTGTTTGGCCGGTTTTCGCCAGGGCAGCCAGGGTTCATTCCGTATTCGGTGGCCGACACCACCGCGCGTTCTTCACCGCTGGTGCAGGCGCTGGAGCAATTGTTGAGCTTACCCGAGGCGCGCCTGACGCTGCTCGATTGGGCCAGCCTGTTTGAAGTGGCCGCCGTGCGCAAGCGGTTCAAGCTGTCTGAGGTTGATGTGCAACTGCTGCAGGAGTGGCTTGCACAAGCCGGTGTGCGCTGGGGGCTGGACGCCGCGCACCGTCAAGCCTGGGGTCTGCCCGAAGGCACGCAAGGGTTGGCGCAAAACACCTGGGCGTTTGGCCTGCGCCGGCTGCTGCTGGGATATGCGTTGGGCGCCGGTTCAAGTTCAGCCGCTGACGCACGCATGGATGCCGGTGAGGCCGAGGCGGCAGGCCAGGGCATCTGGCAAGACACCCTGGCGCAGCCTGCCCTAAGCGGCTTGAGTGCGCCCTTGATGGCCGCACTGCTCGACTGGTTGCAAGCCACCACCGACACGCTTGCCGCACTGTCGCAGGACCAGACCCCGGCGCAATGGGGTGACACCCTCAACCAACTGGTGCAACGTTTTTTTACCCCGGCTGACGATGCAGACGAACGCGCCATGGTCCGCGTACTGGAGCCGCTGCAAAGCTGGCTTGCTGCCTGTGAAGCTGCCGGGCTGGACACCGCATTGCCATTGGAAGTGGTGCGTGAGCATTGGCTTTCAAGCATTGAGGCAGGCAGCCTGCAGCAGCGTTTTTTTGGTGGTGGTGTGCAGTTTGGCACCCTGATGCCGATGCGCTCGATTCCGTTCGCGGTGATTGGTCTGCTGGGCATGAACGATGGTGCTTACCCGCGGGTGCAAGCTGCGCGTGATTTTGATTTGATGACCAGCAGTTGGCGCGCGGGTGACCGCTCGCGCCGCGAGGACGACCGCTATTTGTTCCTGGAAGCCATTTTGTCGGCGCGTCAAAAGCTCTTTGTCAGCTGGCAAGGCCACAGCGCCACCGACAACTCGGCGCGCCCGCCGTCGGTGTTGGTGGCACAGTTGCTGGACCACATCAACGCCCTGTGGCGCCCGCCGCACAGTGCACAGGTGCAGCCGCTGCAACCGTTCTCACGCGCCTATTTCGAGGTTGATTCAGGGTTTTATTCTTATGATGCTGATTGGGCTGCAGCCCACGTAGAGCAATCGCATTCAGCTATTGAAGATATAGCAAATATGCCCTCGCTTGAATGCCCTGTGACGCTGACGCTGGACGACCTGCAGCGCCTGCTGCGCGCCCCGGTGGAGGTGTTTTTCAGAAACCGCTTGCAAACCACGCTGGACCAACTCGACGAGCTGGCCGAGCCTGATGAGCCGTTTGCCCTGAACGCGTTGCAACAGCATCAGGCGGGCGCCGATTTGCTGCGCAGTGCTGACAGCGCCGAAAGTCTGGCGCATCTGCAAGGCGCAGGCCAGTTGCCGCTGGCCGCCTTTGGCCAGCGCATCGCGCAAGCCCTGATCGGGCGGGCTGAACAAGTGCGTGCCCGGCGCGCCCCGTGGCAGGCGCAATACCCGTTGTTGCTGGCGGCACAGCCGGTGGATTTGACCTTTGACGGCGGCACCACGGTGACGGGTGCGCTGGATGGCCTGCACAGCCAGACCGGCAACCCGCACACTGCCTGCTTGCAATGGGCGGCGCGCCCCGGTGCGGTGCGTCAAGGCAAAAAGGGGTCCGAACAAGTGCGCGGCCATGTGTTGGTGAACATGTGGGTGCGGCATCTGGCCGCCAGTGCCAGCGGTTTCAACCTGACCAGCGTGATGCTGGGCGTGGACGGCCAGGTGCTGCTGCGGCCGATGTCACCCGAGTCTGCGCAGGCGGTGCTGGCCCGGTTGGTGAAGGCCTACCGCCAGGCCTGGATTGAGCCGCTGCCGGTGGCCTGTAAAACCGCTTGGGCGTATGTGCAGACGCAAGCTGCCAACGCCGTGTTGCCACCCGACAAGTTTCCCAAAAATCCGCATGAGGCGGCGCGGGCCGTGTTTGACACCCAGCCCGGCGCACGCTTCCCAGGCGAGTGGGCGCAATCTGCCTACCTGCAACGCGCTTTTGCTTCGTATGACGAGGTGCTTGAGGGCTTGCCGCATTGGGCGCAAGAACTTTATGGCGACCTGGCTGAGTGGGTGGACGCGGCGCAAGAGACGGCGAAGGCGATGCCATGAGTGCGTTGTCAACCACTTCTGTGCCAGTGCCTCAGGAGACACCTCCTGTGGTTCAACCTGTGCAACCGCCCACGCAGCCACTCAACCCCCTGACGCTGCCGCTCACCGGCCTGCAACTGATTGAGGCCTCGGCTGGCACCGGCAAAACCTGGACGCTGGCCGCGTTGTATGTGCGGCTGGTGCTGGGCCATGTGCCCGAGTCAGACCAGCCCGGCGTGGCGCTGTACCCACCGCAAATTCTGGTGATGACCTTCACCGATGCCGCCACCGCCGAGCTGCGCGAGCGCATTCGCGCACGGCTGGCGCAAGCGGCGAGGTTTTTCCGAACAGGTGATGCGGCTGCAGCTGACGATTTTTTGCGCGCCCTGCGCCTACAACTTGACCCCACCACCTGGCCCGAGTGCGCCGCACGGCTGGACCTAGCCGCGCAGTGGATGGACGAAGCTGCCATCTTCACCATCCACGGCTGGAGCAGCCGCATGCTCAAAACCCATGCATTTGACAGTGCCAGCCTGTTCACCCAGACCCGGGTGGAAGACAGCGAGCAACTCAAGCTCAATGCCGTGCAAGACTACTGGCGCACCTGGTTTTATGCCCTCAACGCCGACGCACTGGTTGCGCTGGATGGGCTGGCTGACACCCCGCAGACCCTGCTTGACAAGCTTAAAGACCGCTGGCGCGTGGCCGAACGCGCGCCGGCTGAAGATTCACGCACATTGACCGCGCCTGATGTGGCGCTGCTGGACTGGTCGCGCTGGCAGCAGCAGCGCCGGGCCCTGGAAGCACCGGCCCGCGCCGCGTGGACGGATGAGGTGGTGACCCGATTGCGCGAGGCCGCCGCCAACAAAATTCTCAAGGGCTACCAGGCCAACTGGTTGCCCGGTTGGCTGGCGCAAATGGCGGACTGGGCGCTGGGCGAAGACATTGCGCTTGACGTGCTGGTGCGCTTTACCCGCAGCACCCTCATCGGCAAAGGCATGGCACAGGCTGCAAATTTTTCGGCGTTTGAGGCGCTGCAAGACCTCCATGACTGCCTCGCCAATGAACCCGACATCACCGAAGCGCTTTTAAGCCATGCCGCGGTCGAAGTCAGCGCCGCTTACCAGCGCGCCAAGCAGCAAGCCGCCCAGTTCGATTTTTCTGACCTGCTGCAGAACCTGTACTACGCCTTGCAAGCGCCTGATGGCCGTTTGGCCAGCGCCATTGCCGCGCAGTACCCGGTGGCACTGGTCGATGAGTTTCAGGACACCGACCCCTGGCAGTTTGGCAGCTTGATCAAAATCTATAGCGGCTCACGATTGATGGACGGGGGCTTGATGATGATTGGCGACCCCAAGCAAGCCATCTACAGCTTTCGTGGGGCCGACCTGGCCACCTACCTGCAAGCACGCGGGCAAGCCCAGGGTATTTACACCCTGGCGGGCAATTACCGCGCTACAGATGGCTTGGTCAACGCGGTGAACCATGTGTTTCAGATCGCCAACGCACCATTTGGCGAGGTGCCGTTTGAGCCCGTGAACGCGTGCAACCCGAAGGCGGTCCCGTTGCAAGTGGCCGGCCAGCCGCACGTGGCCATGACGGTGTGGCACCTGCCGTATGACAAAACCCCGCGCAAGGGTGATTTCATGGCGGATATGGCTGCGGTGTTTGCCAGTCAGATGGTGCGCCTGTTGCAGCTTGGGGTCGCCCAGCCGGGTGACATGGCGGTGCTGGTGCGTGACCGGTTTGAAGCCAGCAAGATCCGTGATGCCCTGGCCGAGCGTGGCGTACGCAGTGTGTACTTGTCCGAGCGCGAAAGCGTGTTTGCAACACCCCAAGCGCAAGACCTGTGGCGCGTGTTGCGTGCTGTGGCCAACCCCGGTGACACCCGCTTGCTGCGCGCCGCCTTGCTGACCCGCTTGTGGGGTTTGAACTGGCCGGAACTCGACGCCTTGCTGAGTGATGAGGGTGCCTGGGACGCACAGGTCGAGCAATTCTTGCAGTGGCAGCAGCTGTGGCGCACCCAAGGGGTGTTGCCCATGCTGCACCGCTTGCTGCACGACCAGGCGCTGGCGCGGCGGCTGCTGACGCAAGGCGCAGCGGGCGAGCGCGCGCTGACCAATGTGCTGCACCTGGGCGAACTGCTGCAAGCCGCCAGCACCGCGTTGCAAGGCGAGGGCGCGTTGCTTCGCCACCTTGAAGCGCAGCTGCGCCGCCCCAGCGCCAGTTCCGAGACCGCGCAGTTGCGCCTGGAAAGCGATGCCCACCTGGTGCAAGTGGTCACCCTGCACAAATCCAAGGGGCTGGAATACCCGCTGGTGTTCTTGCCCTTCATGTCCAATTACCGTGCTGAAAAAAAAGACAGCAGCCGCGCCGACGCCGAGCGCCTGGCGGAAGACATTCGTCTGTTTTATGTGGCCCTGACCCGCGCCCAGCGGGCCTTGTGGCTGGGTGCCGCACAGGTGAGCGGCGATATGGACGGCAAGCAACCCGTGCCTAAAAGCGCCCTCTCAGTCTTGCTGGGCCGCACGGCGCCCGATGACCTGGCGCAAAGGCTGCAAGGGTGGGCCAGCGCGCACATCGCCGTGCAAAGCGCGCCAGAGGCAAGTGATGCGATGTACACACCCGCATCACTTGCCGTCGTTGCCCAAGGCGCACGCGTGGCCAAACGTGTGTTGCGGCGCAACTGGTGGAGCGCCAGTTTCAGCGCCCTCACAAGCGACCTGGAGGCGGCTGGCATGGCGGGCAGCGAGCGTGACGACCTGGTGGCCGATGCGCAGTTGGACAGTGCCGTGGTCGACACGCTGTCGCCAGAGGTTGTCACGCCGCTTGAGTTGTTTGTGCCAGAGATCAGGTTCAACGCTTTTCCGGCCGGTGCCAGCTATGGCACGCTGTTGCATGATTTGTTGCAGTGGCAGGCCGAGCAGGGTTGGCCGACCCGCCAGGCGGCGAATGAACCTGACGGCACAAGTCTGGCACGCAGCGCCTGGGCCACCCAGTTAGCGCGAGCCTGCCAGCGTGCCGGGCTGGATGCCACGCAGGGCAGCTTGCTGGATGCCTGGGTGACCCAAATTTTAATGACAAATTGGCCTATAGCCCTTATAAATAAAGCGCAAGTAGCTATTAATTTAGTAGCATTAGACGCAGGCACTTGCTGGCCTGAGATGGGCTTCACCCTGCCAGTGCAACGGCTCGGCAGCGCCTGGCTGGATCAGAACATCAGCCGATCGGTCTGGCCGGACATGCCACGTGCCGCCCTGCAGTCGCGCACGCTGGAGGGTTTGTTGACGGGCTTCATGGACCTGGTGTTCGAGGTGCAGGGCCGCTACCACGTGCTCGATTACAAGTCGAACCGCCTGCCAGACTATGCCCCGGCCACTTTAAAAGCCGCCATGCTGGCGCACCGCTATGACGTGCAAGCCGTGCTTTACGTGCTGGCGCTGCACCGCCTGCTGACAAGCCGCCTGCCTGATTACGACTTTGACCAGCACATGGGTGGCGCCGTGTATTGGTTTGTGCGCGGCGTGGACCAGCCCGGCACCGGCATGCTGGCCTTGAACCCGCCGCGTGCGTTGATTGAGGCACTGGATGCCGCCCTTGCCAAACCTGCGGGAGACCTGGCATGACGGGTGCCTTTGAGCGCGAGTTGCAGCCAGGCGTGGGCGGTTTGATGCCTGAGCCGTCCCCGGTGAACTTGCCTTTGACGCCGCTGGACACCGCATTTGCCGATTTTCTGAACCGCAGCCAACCCAGTCCAGACCCGCGTCACAGCCTGCTGGCGGCGCTGGTCAGCCACCAGTATGGTCGCGGTCATGCCTGCTTGGACCTGCAGTTGCTGACCGAATTTGGGGTGGCTGCGCTTGGCTGGGACACCCGGTTGCAAGACCTGTTGCCCGCCAATCTTGCCGCTGCCGCGCCCAGTCTGCCGTGGGTGCAAGGGCCGGGCAGCCCGTTGGTGCTCGACGGCCCGCGTCTGTATTTGCGCCGCAACTGGCAGGCCGAGCAGGCCATTCGCGCCTCTATCACGGCGCGCCTGACGCAAGCTTGTGCGGTACTGGACACCTTGAAGGACGCGCTCGACAGCTTGTTTGACATTCAGCTATCCAGTGAACCTGGCGGGGCCGACCCCCCATCACCAGACTGGCAAAAAGTAGCCTGTGCGCTGGCCGCGCATGGCCGCTTTACCCTGATCACCGGTGGCCCTGGCACCGGCAAGACCACCACTGTGGTGCGGTTGCTGGGCTTGTTGCAGTCGCAGGCCGTGCAGGCTGGCAAGCCATTGCGCATTGCGCTGGCTGCGCCCACTGGCAAAGCGGCGGCACGTCTTGGTGAATCCATCGCTCAAGCCATTCAGAAGCTGCCCGCCTGCATGCAAGCCCACATCCCCAGCCAGGCCCAAACCCTGCACAAGCTGCTGCAGGTGCGCTCCAGTGTCCAGGCCAGTGCCGCACCCGCACTGGCGTTGGACTTGGTGGTGGTGGACGAAGCCTCGATGATTGACCTGGAACTGATGGCGCGTCTGCTGGCCGCCGTGCCACTGGGTGCCAGCCTGATTTTGCTGGGTGACAAAGACCAACTGGCCTCGGTCGAAGCCGGTGCAGTGATGGGGCAATTGTGTGAAGGGGCAGAGCAGGGCGGCTACACCTCAGACACGCTGCGTTGGGTGCAGACCCACAGCGGCGAAGACATCAGCGCCTGGGCAGGCAACGGCTCTGGCCTGGCGCAGCACACCGTGATGCTGCGTTTAAGCCGCCGCTTTGCATCAGACAGCGTCATTGGCAAATGGGCCAGCGCGGTGAATGCGGGTGACCGTCAGCAAGTGGCTGCGCTTTGGTCGGCCGCACCACGCTGGTCATCGCATGACTCAGCCAGTGTGACCCGCCTGGAGCCGCAAACAGGCTTTGACAAGCACCTGGCTGACTTGGTACGTACCGGTTGGCACGATTGGCTGGAGAGTTTGGCGTCCATTGAAGGTGGCAGTGCGCTGTCGGGTGACCTCACAAAATCAACCCCATCACGCCAGCTAGACGATGCACAGGCGCTAGGGCTCCTGGCTGCGTTTGGCAGATTCCAGGTGCTGTGTGCGGTGCGCGAAGGGCCGTGGGGGGTGCAGGCGTTGAATCGCAGCATCAGCCGGGCGTTGGGTTTTGCAACGCAAGGCTGGTACGCCGGCCGACCGGTGATGGTGACACGCAATGATTACCACCTGAGCCTGATGAACGGCGACGTGGGTCTGTGCCTGCCCACTGCCCAGGGCCTGCGCGTGGCGTTTGCGCAAGGGTCAGACCTGCGCTGGGTGCTGCCAAGCCGACTGGACGCCGTAGAAACCGTGTTTGCCATGACCGTGCACAAATCGCAAGGGTCAGAGTTTGACCATGTGGCGCTGCTGCTACCCGACAGAATTGCCCCAGTGCTGACGCGTGAACTGCTCTACACCGGCATCACCCGTGCCAAAGCCCGCCTGACCCTGGTGGCGCCGCAACCCGGTGTACTGCGCCAGGCAACTGCCGCAAAAATATTGCGCAGCGGTGGGTTGTCCCACGCCAATTTCGGGCGAAAAGTTACAAAAATGTAAGAGTTTGTAAAAAAAGTAGGGTGTTCCCTACCATGTTTGTAGGGTGATCCTTAGCCTTTTCGTAGGGTGTTCAGGTAGTGATTGATGCGTGAATTGTGTGGATAGTAGGGTCTGTGTGCAAAGCGCACAACGCCTTCATTCACCCAAGGAGAAATGTCATGGCCACCAACTATCAGCTGAAGCCCTATGCCTTCAATTACAACGACATGAAGTTTCTGGAGCGACAGATCAACTTCAAGCCGCTGTTTGATGAAGCTGGCCATGCCATCATCCAGTGGGACGGCACCGGCACTGTCTACAACTCCAACAACATGGCCACCCGTGTGGCCTACGCAGACCAGGGAACTGCAGCGGCCAATATGGCGGCCTACGGCACGTCTTACGCCTATGTCACCGACCTCGCTGGCTTGCGTGACCCGTCCGGCATGAACAACAACCTGTACCTGGTCAACGCCGCCTGGGGTGCCAACGACCAGCCTTTCCTGCAACGCACGCAAGTGGTGTTTGACCAATATGTCAAACCGTTGGATGCGGACGACCCGAACGCTTTTTACGCACAGAAGTTCATCACGCCTCCCACGGCGGGAGCTGACTACGAGAAGACGGCCACCCATTCGGTGCAGAACGTGGTTGACTACACGCCGCGCATGATCAGCCAAACGGTCACGACCGCAGGCGTTACGTTTGAAACGCAGGTGGGCAGCACCCACTTGGCGAAAGATGCCAACGGCTTCACCAAGGTGGCCGACTACGGCATGCTGCAGTCGCTTGGCCAGCAAGATGCTCAGCGTTCAGTCAACGCAGACGGTACGGCCAACAATGAATTTTTCATTGGTGCGCAGAACCCGGGTGTTTCCCCAGTCAATGGCTGGTTTGTGTTGTTTGGCCAGTTTTTTGACCACGGCCTGGACTTCATCGGCAAGGGCAGTGATGGCACCAAGATCACGATCAACCTGGCACCAGATGACCCGATGTTCGGTGTGATTGACCCCACCACGGGCCAGCCTGCCACCAAGATCGTGATTTCACGCGCTGATGTCAGCGGTTTTACAGCCGACGGCACCGCACAGTGGAACAACCACACCTCGCCTTACATTGACCAAAGTCAGACCTATGGCTCTGACCAGGAAGTGACCGACCT
>JBBQZG010000020.1:0-32393 GCA_038207945.1 Burkholderiales bacterium | reverse complement strand
CCCTGGTTGTTGTAGACGTCGTAGTCGACCAACTGAGCTTCAAACCAGGCGGCCCCGGCGCGCCAGTCGCCACCGAGTTCATGAATCAGGAAGCTGGCCACCACCTGGCGCAGCCGGTTCGACAGGTAGCCGGTGGCCAGCAGCTCGTGCATGGCGGCGTCGACCAGTGGCTCACCGGTGCGACCGAGACACCAGCGGGTGAACAGGGCCGGGTCATGGTGCACCGGCGGCACCTTGTCGCGCAGGCCGCGGTACCTGAACAGCTTGGCCCCGTATTGCAGATGCAGCAGGCGAAAGTAGTCGCGCCACAGCAGTTCCAGCAGCAGCCACTCGGTGCCCTCGTTGAGCCCCTCCCGCTGCTCGTAGTGGGTGATGGCTTGCGCCACCTGGCGCACCGACAGCGCCCCCGAGGCCAGCCAGCCAGACAATTTGCTGGAGAAATCGGTGCCTGTGAGCCCGTTGCGCGTGGCTTTGTACTGGCGTGGCAGCGCACTGGCAAAGTAACGCGTCAGGTGGGTCAACCCGGCGCGTTCACCCCCGGCAAATTCAGCTTGCAAATAGGGCAGGCTGGCGCGCGGCTCGGGGCTGCTGTCACCCAACTTGGTCAACTGCGCTGCCAGGTTCACCGTGGCGTAACCATGCGCGGTTTTGGGCAACGGCGGCAGTTGGGCCGGGACGGGCAGCGGGGCTACGGGCGCCACTTGGGCACGGGTCAGCGCACGGCGATACTGGGTGTAGACCTCTGGCAAGTCCTGCACCTTGAAAGGCAGGGCCTCAGGCTCAAACAAGCTCGACTGCCAACTGCTGATGACCTGAGCGCCTGCTTTTTGCAGCTGGTCGAGCTCGCTTTGTTCATGGGTGGCGGCAATGCTTTCGCAGTGGATGGCCGTGGCATCCACCGCCCGCGCCAGCTTGGGCAAGATATCAGCGGGTGGGCCGTACACCACGGTCAGGGCGCTGCCCATGGCGCGCAGTTGGGCGTCCAGGTCGATCAGGCTGTCAAACAGCACCCGTTGGCGGTGCATGCTGGGCTGCATCACGCCCCAACGTGTTTCCCCATTGTGGATGGCGCTGGCGCTGCCCAGGCAATACACCGGCAGCAACTGGCTGCCCAGCGTGGCGGCACGGTTAAAGGCCGGGTTGTCGTGCAGGCGCAGGTCGTTTCTGAACCAGTAAATCAGGGTGTTCATCTCAGCCTTGCGGGGTGGCTTGGCCACTGCGGCGGCAACGCTCAGAGCAGTATTTGACATTGTCCCAGTCGCGCTCCCATTTCTTGCGCCAAGCAAAAGACAGGCCGCAGGTGAGACAGATTTTGCTGGGCAACTCGGATTTTTTGCGCATTTTCATGAGGCTACTGGTAGGGTGAGGCAGACGTCAGGGGTGAAGGCGGTCGCGTTCAGGTTCAGGTTCAGTGATTTCATTCAAAACCATCTCAATCAAAGCCCAGACTGAGCTGCGGACTGGCGGCAGTGGTTGCTTGACGGCCACGCTGGTGGACCGCAGCACCCTCGCCTCGAATTTTGCGCGACGCGTGTTTTTCCAAAATAGCGGCTTTGCCTGCGCGTACTTGCGGGTCACGGCGCAGGCTGTGCAGGCGGTCTTTGGCAGCGTGGGTGGCCACCTCCAGATCAACCAGCGGCAGTGGCCAGGCGTCGGACGCACCAGCCGGCGCATCGGCGCACACGCGCACGCCACAGGCCGTCTGCACACTCTCAGGCATGCGCCAGGGCTCCAGCAACCAGCTGTCGGGCACGTGGCCCAGGGCCGGGCACCAGCGGCGCACAAAGAGGCCCTTGGGGTCATGGTCTTGCGCTTGTTTGATGGGGTTGTAAACCCGCGTGGTGTTGATGCCAGTGGTGCCGCTCTGCATTTGCATCTGGCTCCAGTGGATGCCGGGCTCGTAGTCCAGAAACTGGCGCGCCAGCCATTGGCCCACCTGCTGCCAGTGCAGCCACAGCGGATAGCTTGAGACCGACACCAGCATGGCGCGCATGCGAAAGTTCAGCCAGCCGGTCTCGCGCAGCATGGCCACACAGGCGTCCACCATCGGCCAGCCGGTGCGCCCGGCTTGCAGCGCTTCAAAGTGCGCCGGGTGCCAGTCGGGTTCACGCAGGCCATCGTAGCCCCGGTGCACATTGCGCCACTCCAGCTCGGGCTCACTTTCCAGCTTCTGGATAAAGTGACAGTGCCAATGCAATCGGCTCAAAAAGGCCTCTAGCCCTTTTGCAGCATACGCAGACTGCGCTTCAAGTTGCCGCAATTTGGTGTCGGTGGCTTGCACCACCTCGCGCAGGCTCACACACCCAAACGTCAGGTAGGGCGACAGGCGCGAGCAGGCGCTGGGTGCCGACAGCGGCGACGAGATGCCTCCCCGGTAATGCCGGCAGCGGCCGTTCAAAAAATCATCCAGCACTGCCAAGCCTGCGTTGCGCCCACCACGCTGGCGCTGGGGTGGGTCAAACGCGCCCAGACCAAGCTCTTGCGCGCTGGGCACCGGCTGCGCCGGCCAGGGGCTGGGCTGAAACTGCAACGCGATCGGCTCGGGGCTGGCCAGTTGCGGTGCGCTGGTGTGTGCGGCCCAGTCGCTTTGCCAGTGGTTACGGCTTTTCAGGCGGCGCACCACGCCAAATTGGGCGAACTCCTGCCACACCACGCCTTGTGCACGGCACCAGCGTGCCACCGCCTTGTCGCGCTCAAAGCTTGCGGCGTTGCCGGTTTCTTCGTGCGAAAGCAGCCGTTCAAACGGCGCGAGTGCATGCAACTGTGCCAACACCTCGGGCATTTCCCCGGTGCGCACATGCAGGCGGCCACCCAGCGCCCTGAGCGCTTTGGCCAGTTCGCGCAGGCTTTCCAGAATGAATTCAAAATGTTGGCGCGCCGCATCGGGCTGTGCCCAGAGGCTGGGCTCAACCACGTACAGGCACAGCACCGGCCCGTGCGCGGCAGCATCACTCAGGGCCGCGTGGTCATGCAGTCGCAAGTCGCGCTTGAACCAGACCACGCTGTAACTCATGCGTTCATGGCGGCGCTTGGCAAGGCTGACTCCAGAAAATACACCGACGCCAAGCACAGGCAGGCCACCACCGTGAGTTGCAGTCGCAGCGGCAAATACCAGGGCGGCAGCTGCAGGAGGCGGGCCAAGCGCACGTCTTGCCGATAGTGCGTCAAAAATCCGGCGATCAACAACGTGGCGCCAAAGCCGGGCGACACCAGCAGCGCCAGCCAGGCCAGCAGCGAAGGCACGATGCTCCAGATATACATGCCGCTTGCAGGTTGCCCGGCCGAGGCCGGGTGCGCCATGGCAAAGCCCCAATGCAGCGCACCGACAAAGCTCAAGATGACGGCGCCATAGGCCAGCAACATCTGCAGCCACAGGCTGCGGTGATGGGGCTCCAGAAAACACGCCAGAGCGGTGCCCACAAAGGGCAACAAGCCGCCGTAGCCCAGCCAGGCAACCGCGGGTGGCCGCTGTGTGGTGGGTGTGACCATGGTGCGGCCTCAATCCGCCGCGTGGGCTTGCAGTTGGGCCAGTGTGACCAGGCTCAGCGCGTGGCTGTGGGTGCTTTTCAGGTAAACCGGTGGGGCCAGGCCCTCGGCCAGGGCTTCGCGCCAGCGCACGGCGCACAGGCACCAGCGGCCACCCGGCTTCAAGCCGGCAAAGCGGTATTGCGGGCGTGGGGTGATCAGGTCATTGCCCTGAGCCAGCGAAAACTCAAGAAACGCCTGCGTCATTTGGGCGCATACCACATGGGTGCCGTGGTCTTGCGCATCCGTATGGCAACAGCCGTCGCGGTAAAAGCCGGTGAGGGGGTCGTAAGAGCAGGGCGCCAGCGGCGTGCCCAACACATTGCTTGCAGTCATGGTGGTCTTTGGGTGAATGCAGTATGGCCCGGCCATTGTGTGCGATCCCTCTTGGTGACGCGTGCGTCAATTTGCAAAATACCCCCGCGCACGACGGTCTTTGGCGGTGTTTTTTATGATGCAGTATGAAAAATGCCCCTGCACCTGTCACCCCCCGAAAGCCACGCGTGACGCTTTGGCTGGCGTTGGCCTTTATTCTGGCCTTGATCGGCTGGTGGGAATTTGCCACCCCCCGTGTGGGCAGCAGCCCAACCCCGATGGCGGCGGCAGTCCTCCCGGCGGGTAGCGAAGTGGCTGTGCTGGCTGGCGGCTGCTTCTGGTGCACCGAGGCCGACTTTGACAAACTGCCCGGCGTGTTGTCAACCACCTCGGGCTACACCGGTGGCAAAACCGCCAACCCCACGTATGCCGAAGTGTCCAGCCACGCCACCGGGCACGCCGAAGCCGTGCGGGTGGTGTTTGACCCGAAAAAGGTAAGTTATGCGCAGTTGCTGGCGCACTACTGGCGAACCATTGACCCCACCGCGCGCGACCGTCAGTTTTGCGACATCGGCACACCCTACCGCACGGCCATTTTTGCCACCACGCCTGAGCAACTGCAGTTGGCGCAAGCATCATTGACGGCGCTGGCGCAGACCAAACCCTTTGCTGAACCCGTGGTGACGCAAATTCTCATGTTGGATGACTTTTACCCGGCCGAGCAAGAGCACCAAAATTACCACCAGAACAACCCGGTGCGTTACAACTATTACCGCACCAGTTGTGGTCGGGATGCCCGCTTGGCGCAGCTTTGGGGCGTGGCTACTCCAGCTCAGTAATTTATGAAAAACCAGGCTCTAGCCCTTTTGGCATGAGCGCAAGGCACTATAAAAAACAGAGTGCCTTGCACTCGCTTGGCGTGTACCCTATCGCATCGCGCCCACATCAGCCACGGCCAGCGCTGTCATGTTGACCACCCGGCGCACGGTGCTTGAGGGATTGAGCACATGGGCTGTGGCGGCGGCACCGAGCAGGATCGGGCCGACGGTGACGCCGTTGCTGCCGGTCATCTTGAGCACGTTGAACAAGATGTTGGCGGCATCCAGATTCGGGCAGATCAGGATGTTGGCCGGGCCACTCAGCGTGCTGTCGAGCAACGCATGGTGGCGGACATCTTCCGACAGGGCCGCATCCCCCTGCATTTCGCCATCGCATTCCACACCCGGGCAAGCCGCCTTGAACAGGTCACGTGCCGCGCGCATTTTTCGGGCTGAGCCGCGGTTGGATGAGCCGTAATTGGAGTGCGACAAAAATGCGACTTTCGGCTGCAGGCCAAAGCGCTTGACCTCGGTGGCGGCCATTTGCGCGATGCTGGCGAGTTGCTCCGCACTTGGGTCTTCATTGACATAGGTGTCGGCCACAAACAGCGAATGGTTCTCCAGCATCAGGGCGTTCAGGGTGGCAAAATTGCTGACCCCAGGGGCGCGGCCAATCACGTCACGCACATGGTCCAGATGCACGTCAAAGCGGCCATGCAAACCGCACAGCATGGCATCGGCATGGCCGAGCTTGACCATCAGCGTGGCAATGGTGGTGGTGCTGCGGCGTACCGCGGCCTTCGCTGCCTCCGGGCTGACGCCCTGGCGCCCCATGAGCTGGTGGTAGGTTTCCCAATACTGGCGAAAACGCGGGTCGTCTTCGGGGTTGACCACATCCACATCACGGCCCAGTTTCAGGAGCAGGCCGGCTTTGGCAATGCGTGCCTCTATGACGGCCGGGCGGCCAATCAAAATCGGCCGTGCCAGGTTGCCTTCCACCACAATTTGGGCGGCGCGCAGCACGCGATCGTCTTCTCCCTCGGCGTAGGCCACCCGTTTGGAGGCGGCGGGTGCGTTGCGGGCGGCGTTGAACACCGGCTCCATCAGCAAACCGGTGGAGTAGACAAAACGCGACAGGGTCTGGCGGTAGGCGTCCATGTCCTTGATCGGGCGCTTGGCCACGCCAGATGCCTCAGCGGCAGCCGCCACAGCGGGTGCAATGCGCAGAATCAAGCGTGAGTCAAACGGCTTGGGAATGATGAAGTCCACGCCAAAGGCCAGTTCCTGGCCGGCATAGGCGTTGGCTACTTCTTCACTGATGTCGGCCTTGGCCAGAGCGGCAATTTCCTGCACACAGGCCAGTTTCATGGCTTCAGTGATCTTGGTGGCGCCACAGTCCAGCGCGCCGCGGAAGATGTACGGGAAACACAGCACGTTGTTGACCTGGTTCGGGTAGTCCGAGCGGCCAGTGGCGATGATGCAATCAGGCCGCACGGCCTTGGCCAGCTCGGGTCGAATTTCAGGCTCGGGGTTGGCCAGGGCCAGAATGATGGGCTTGGTCGCCATGGTGATGACCATGTCCTGCGTCAGCACACCGGCTGCCGAGCAGCCCAGAAACACGTCGGCCCCGTTGACGGCGTCGGCGAGTGTACGCATCTCGGTGGTTTGGGCAAAGCGCGCTTTGGATTCGTCGTAACCGCCCGGACGGCCTTCATAGATCACGCCCTTGGAATCACACACAAACACGTTTTTTACCTGCACGCCCAGCCCCACCATCACGTTCAGGCAGGCGATGGCTGCGGCACCGGCACCCGACACGGCCACTTTGACATCTTCAATGCGTTTGCCCACCAGTTCCAGGCCATTGAGCAGGGCGGCACTGGAGATGATGGCTGTGCCGTGCTGGTCGTCGTGGAACACTGGAATGCCCATGCGCTCACTGAGTACCTTCTCAATGTAAAAACACTCCGGGGCCTTGATGTCTTCCAGGTTGATGCCGCCCAGCGTGGGCTCGAGCGCGGCAATGATCTCGATGAGTTTGTCCGGGTCACGCTCGGCGAGTTCAATGTCAAACACATCGATGCCCGCAAATTTTTTGAACAGGCAGCCTTTGCCTTCCATCACTGGCTTGCCCGCCAGCGGGCCGATGTCGCCCAGGCCCAGCACAGCGGTGCCGTTGGTCACTACACCCACCAGATTGCCGCGGCTGGTGTACTCGTAAGCCAGGTCGGGGTTGGCTTGAATGTCCAGGCAAGGGTAGGCCACGCCGGGCGAGTAGGCCAGTGCCAGGTCGCGCTGGTTGATCAGCGGCTTGGTCGCGTTGACCGAGATCTTGCCGCGCGTGGGAAAGCGGTGGTACTCACGTGACGCATCGCCAAGGGCCTGTTCTTCGCTGGAAAGTTCGTGACTCATGTGGTCTCCTGATGTAATGAACGGCGTCTACTTTACACCTGGGAAGTGGCTGGTTGTCTGACAGCTGCGTTCAGCCTCTGAGGCCAAAGACAGGCTGGGACGGGGCGCGTGCGCGTGGCGACACCGATGGTCGAATCCCGATAAACCGCATCGTCGCTTTCAATCGGCGGCAGGTCAGCGGGATGCTTGCGCTGCGCGCATCCAGCGCTGCAGACGCGGACGAAAGCGCAAGAAGCCGCCGCCCAGCGCGTTCAAGCAAAGAGATTAGGGCACGCGCCACACCCAAGTGTCTGCGCTGATCGTTGCCCGGCGGTGGCCGCTGCGGGCGAGTTCCAGCCAATCGATTTCCAGCACCTGCGCGGTCAGCACGGTCAAGTGGTGCGGATGCCTGGCCTCATCTGGCGCAGTGTGCGCATGCACCAGCGCTGCCCCCGGCGCAGTGACCGACAGGTAGTCGCCAGCCGCAGCGGACTGGCTTACCCGGGCCCATGCGGCATCCACCTCAGGCCCCGCCGTTTGCACGGTGATGTCGGCCTGCACCCGCAGCTGCCAGCTCAAACGCGTGCTCCAAAACACCAGCGCCGTGCGGGAATGGGCGGCCAACTCGGCGACTTTGGGGCTGCGGCTGTCGGTGTAGATCTGCAACTGCGCTGGCTTGTCCAGCGCCTGACGTAGCACCACGGTGCGCGCCTGCGGCGTGCCGTTGGCGTCCACAGTGGCAAGCACCGGAGTGCGCCACTCGTGGTGTTGGTCTTGTGTGGCGCGCTGCAATTCCATCCAGATGCGCTGGCGGATTTCAGGCTCGGTCAGGGTTGGGAGGGTCACAGCTTTTGGGGCACGAAGTAAATAGAGGAAATCACTGCTCAAGATTTTCACACGCGTTGCTCTGCTGATGTGCATGGTTGCTTTACAAGCCCCAAGGCGGCCTAATTCAGGCGGCGGAGGCTTGCAGCGCACGCCGACTGCGCATCAGCAGCACAAACACAATCGCCCCGCCGTTCATCAACAGTGCCTACACCACGCCGGGCGCACTCATGGCGGGAGAGGTCAGCAATTGCAGGCAACAACCCGCGCCATCCCGAACGCACCCTGCTGTACAAGACGTTAGCCGAACACTTCGAGACCTGGCTAGAGCGAACAAGCGCCGGTCAGTTCGAATGCCAGGGCGATCGCCACCCGCCACCCGCCACCCGCCTATGTCGAGCAAGCCTTTCGCAAATACCTGGAGTGCGGCATCTTTTCTCCTCGTGCAACACCCGCCGTATGGCTAAGCCGGCTGCGCACCTGAGTGACCAAGTATCTTTAAGTGTCAATCTGTTTTCAACCTCTATCTAGTTGACGGTTGGATCAGGTTTTGACGCTGCACGCCACCTCTCATATTGACTGCCCGTGACCAGGAATGCCGTCTTATACAGAGCAGTTCCGTACTTAGACATCTGAAACGCAATGCGCGCTGCTTCTGCATCGCCTTTGTCCGCCAGACGGGAGAAGCCCAGGAATGCCTCGGTCCAGTGGTTCTGTTCATAAGCCTCCACGGCATTCATAAATTGCGCCTCAGCGGACAAGATGGCGTCTTGCGCCAATGCCGGGGCGCAGAGTAAGCCCGTTGCGCAAAGCAGCCATGCAGACCCGCACTTGAGAAATTTTTGCCGACTGCAGTTAGGTTTGAGCGATGTGTTCATACATGTTCTCCTGAAAAATGGGCGTCGCCAAACGGTGGTTTGTCATCGGCAACGCGGTTGCTAAGGGATATGGACACCGTAAATCCACACTTAAATGAGATTTGCGCTTCAGTAGCGCAAAGATCGCGGGCAACATGGCCTCTGTCGCGCGTCTGCCCTCTTCGACCAGGTAGGGCATCGCATCGGTATCGAACAGACCCACCCGGCGCTGAAGTTGCGGGGTGACATGTAACAGGCACATGCCGCTGGACCGTGCTGCAGCCAGTCTGGCGTGCATCAAGTTGTTGGTCATGGACGAAGTGACTTGGGCCAATAGTCTGGACGGACCGTTCACGCTATAGGGCATGGGCGCATCAAAGCCCAGTGCAATAACTGCGTGAGCATCACTTGCCGCACTCACCGGCAAGGGGTCCGATACAAAGCCATCTATGACGCGTCGACCGTCAATAAGTTGAGGTGCGAACATGAAAGGCATGGCGATGCTGGCGCGAAGTGCGTCCACCAGACCCCCTTGGCGAATAACGATAGCGTCCCCGGTAGCCGCATCGGTCGCCGTCACCCGCAGGGGCAGGGGCAGATTTTCCAGACGGGTGTCACCGAACGCCGTTCGCAACCGAGCCAAAATCAGGCGGTCGTCCCGCATGGCGAAGTCTGCATTGAAGCGACCCAGGCGAGGCCAGACCATTTTGGGGATGGCGCGCCAGTGTCGCTGCTTCGTCACTTCGGCTGTCCAAAGGCTTGTGGCAATCTGCACCGCCTCGGCTGACGCGTGGCCAATCGATATGAGCGCGCCAAACAAGGCGCCAGCGCTGCAACCGACGATCAAATCTGGTGCCACACCTTCGCGCGCAAGCACTTCCACCATGCCCAGCGCTGCAATGCTGCGAACGCCGCCACTGCCCAATACAACGGCGAGCTTGGGTCGCGTGTTATTGAGCATATGCGCCCCCCGTCTGCTGGTCTTTTCTAGACGCGTGGCCTGAGTATTGCCAAGGTAACCACCGTCGTATTCGGGCACCCAGCGTTGAGTTGGCGTATCCGGAGTTCGTGCTCACTGACGTTTGGGCGATGACCAGATCGTCGTCGTAGAGGTTGGGTGTGCAGCAAAAATTGCATTTGCGCATCAAAGTCAGCATGGATTGGTTGTTGGCCAGAACGTCGCCCTGCAACCACCGTATGCCAGCGTCTGCAGCCGTGCTGGCCAGTGCCTGCATGGCACGAACGCCCAACCCGCGGCGCTGCCAGCTTTCGTCAACCACCACGGCGAATTCGGCGCTGTCGCCCTGTTCGTCTTTGTTCACAAAATAGCGTGCGTCGGCAATGATCTGCTCATGGCTATTTTGTGTCGTGGTCATGACGAACGCAACGTGTCGTTCATGATCCACGCACGTCATGCTGTTTAGCCACTGCGTAGGAACTTCGTTGACAGCACCGTGAAACCGGTTTCGTCGGGCAGAAGGCGACAGGCGTGATATGAGGTCGCCCAGCAAGTGACTGTCTTGAGGTAACACCGGGCGCAGGGTGATTCGCGAGCCATCCCTTAACCGCCAGACATCAATCAGCGCAGTAGGATAGGGGCGAGTAGGTGTGGGCCTACGCCTTTCAGTCCGCGTGGTGACGCTGCTCTGGTCGTCTGAAATCGGGGCATTTGCCAGATGGTTTTTCACTTGACACCTCCTTTTTCTGTAAATCCGCATGTCGCTGTGGCGAAACAGATGAAGGCGAGAGTACGAGTCGTGCGAATTGCGGGATACGGTGTCGGTACCTATTTTTCGAATGGCAACTACGTAAAAAACGTGCAGAAATTTTTAAGTCGACATACTTGACCCGATTGAGATATAAGATTTCTTTCGGGTTGCTGGGCAGTGCACTGGGGTGGTGTTTATAAACAAGGACGCTGATGTTGAACCTTTTACTTGAGCGCGAGAAGACGCTTGAAAAGATGCGTGCTGCGCTATCGCAAGCGCGCCAGGGTACTGGCCGGAACTTGTTGCTTTCGGGGGAGGCGGGTATTGGCAAGACCACGCTCGTTAACCATTTTGTCCAGGAGCAGCAGGTTGGTAGCTGTCGGGTGCTATGGGGTGCCTGTGAGTCGTTGTTTACGCCGCGAACGCTGGGCCCACTCGTTGATTTTGCAACCCAGCTTGATCCCTCTGTGCTGCGAGCTATCGGCACGGCTGACAACGCAGCGGCGATCTTCGCTGCTTTTTTTGCTGACCTGAGTGCATCAATCAAGCCCACCATCATTTTGTTTGAGGATGTGCATTGGGCTGACCACGCCACGCTGGATTTGATCAAGTTTTTGGGCCGCAGAATTTCGCGAGTCTCGGCGTTGCTCGTCATGACGTATCGCGAGGATGAACTTCCGGTAGGTCATCCACTGCTCACAGTTTTGGGTGAGCTGCCCTGTTCGCAGGTGGAACGGTTGCCCCTTGCTCCGCTATCCAGGCAAGCGGTTCACCAGCTTGCGCTGGGAAGCGGCAGGGAACTGGCGGGTCTGTTTGAAAAGACCAATGGCAACCCGTTTTATGTGACCGAGGTCCTTGCTGCGGCGGGCCAAGATGTGCCACGCAATGTTCATGATGCGGTATTGGCTCGTTTGCGACGTTTGTCCGCCGCGTCGGTTCTGTTGTGTGAGAGGGTCAGCGTGACGCCAGGACAAGTCGAGCTGGCTCTCTTAAAGCACGGGCCAAACGACAAAGGGATGGACATCGACGGGGCTATTGACGAGTGCGTGCAGGCCGGTGTTTTGCAGATACACGGAGATACCTTGCGTTTCCGTCATGAACTGGCGCGTCTGGCAGTTCATGAAGGGCTTCTGCCCCAGCGCAGACGCAACTTGCACGCCGACGCTTTGCAGGCTTTGCTGGGCTACCCCGGCGCAACCAAGGCGCGTGTGGTGTACCACGCAGTCCAGGCGGGGCATCTGGACAAAGTGCTCGAGTTTGCGCCATTGGCCGCTGCAGATGCGGCCCGCCTTGGCGCTCATCGGGAGGCTGCTGCGCACTATGGTTTGGCGTTGTCCCACGCGCATCATGCCCCATTGCAAGTTCAGGCTGAGCTCAACGAAAAGTGGTCCTATGAAGCTGGAATATCTTTGGCCATCAACGACGAAGTTCTGGCCGCCCGCGAGCGGGCGATTGATTTGTGGCGGCAATTGGGCAATAAAGAGCGTGAGGGTCTGAATTTGCGCTGGCTATCGCGCTTTCATTGGTATCGTGGCGAAAAAAAGCAGGCCGAAGCTTTCGCAGAGCAGGCTATTGATGTGCTGGAGAGTATTGATCCAACAGCCGAGCTGGCGATGGCTTACAGCGTGCGTTCTCAGATGTACATGCTGACTTCCCATTACGCGCCTGCCTTGCGATGGGGTAAACGCGCGCTGCAAATGGCCATTGATAAAGGTGCTACAGAAGCCCGGATTCATTCTTTGAATAACCTCGGCACTGCGTTGCTCATGTCGGGGCAAGCTGGCGGTGAAGCGCTGTTGGAGGAAAGTCTGGAGCGTGCGTTAGCGGGCGGGTTTCACGAGCAAGCTGCGCGGGCTTACACGAATTTGAGTTCATCCATGATCTTGCAATGTCGTTTTGCGCAGGCCGAGCGGTTTTGCCGGGAGGGGCTCCAGTTCGATCGTGAGCATGACCTGGATTCATGGACCTACTACCTGTTAGGGCTGTATGCACAACTGGCGGCAGAGCGTGGGCAGTTTGCGCAGGCCCAGGAACTGGCAATGGAAGCATTGACTGTTCCGGCACAAACCGCCGTCATGCGCTGGCCGCCCAGTGTGGCACTGGGTATTGCCCGCAGCCGCATTGGCGAAGCAGATGCCCTGAGCCTGCTGGAAGAGTGTCTGGCCACCGCCCTTGCCGTTGGTGAGGCTCAGTTTATTTTGCCCACCTGCCGCGCACTCGCTGAGGGCTACTGGTTGCGGGGTCAAACGGAGAAGGCCCGTAGCGTTGTGGCGCAGGGATTGGCGCATTCGTGCAAGGCGGATGACCCTTGGTTGACCGGGCAACTGATGGTGTGGGGCGATCGATTGGGGCTCAGTTTGCAGGCAGTGTGCCCGGTTGCAGCCATTTACCAGCTGGAAATGGATGGCCATGTGCTTCAAGCGGCCAGCCAGTGGGCGTTGCTGGGTGCGCCGTTCGAGCAGGCGGTGTGCCTGATGCGATGTGGCGGTGAACATTTGCAGAAAGCTGCAGACCTCTTTGCACAGCAAGGTGCTCACCTGGCGCTTGACCTGACGCGTGCACAGGCCCGCGCACAGGGGGTTCGTGGCATCAAGCGTGGTCCTTATGCCGCCACGACGGAAAACGGCTCAGGCTTGACTGGCCGTGAACTGCAGATTTACAAGCTTCTTGCCAGCGGCATGAGCAATGCGGATATATCGAAGCGCCTCAACCGCTCTGTGCGAACCATCGAACACCACGCCTCCCAAGTACTTGCCAAGTTGGGTGTCAGATCGCGTGCTGATTTACGAGGGTTGCCAGCCCCAACATGGGTGGATTGAAGTTGGCCGTGTGGCCAAGATTCAAACAAACCTGTGATCTGACTGCGGTCTTTATGCGCCTCTAGTCCTTGTATTTAAAGGGAAAATAGCTCTTATTTAAAGAGCATCAAAGCGCCAGCGTTGCGTTTGCACGCCACCGCAAAACCGGCCAGCGGCAACTGCAGCATTTGCCCTGTCAAACCGGCCAGCAAGGCCCGGGGGCGCTGCGCCACGCGCCGGAAATCGGCCAGCACCAGCGTCATCCCCAGGTAAAGCATGATGAAGGCCAGCGCCAGCGGCAGCAGCTTTTGAACGATCGCCGGGTTCACCAAAAGACCCCGAGAGAAAGCAGCAGCCCCAGCAACAAGCCCAGCTTGGCGGTGGCACCGAGCAACAGGTTGAGTTGCGCGCCCGTGGCCTGCCGGCGCAGTCGGGGAATCAGTTTCAGGGCATAGGGCAGCGCCAGCAGGGCCAGCAGGGCGCCGGTGTGTGCCCACCAGGCCACGATCGCCACCAAAGCAAACGGCAACAGCACCATGAGGGCATAGGCGCTGCGGGCGCCGACATCACCCAGGCGCGCGGCCAGGGTATGACGGCCGTTGCGCAGATCTGCATCGCGGTCGCGGTAATTGTTGACCAGCAGCACCGCCGCTGCGGGCAAGCCCACCACCGCACCGCCCAGCCAGGCGGACAGCGAGGCGGTGCCGCTTTGCAGCCAGTGGCTACCAGCGACTGCCAGCAGCCCAAAAAACACCAGCACAAACAACTCACCTAAAGCAGTGTGCGAAATGGGGTGTTTGCCGCCTGAATAGGCCCAGCCCGCCAGCAGCGAGGTGACGCCAATTGCCAGAATCGGCCAGCCACCTTGCCACACCAAATAAAGCCCAAGCACCAAGGCCAGCCCAAAACTCAGCGCAGCGGCGCGCTTCACGCTGCGCGGGGTGGCCCAGTCAGCGGCGGTCACGCGCAGCGGGCCGATGCGGTCCGGGCGGTCAGCACCGCGCTCAAAATCGGCCACGTCGTTGTGCAGGTTGGTGCCGATCTGGATCAGCAGGGCGCAGGCCAGGGTGGCCAGAAACACCGTCCACAGCGGTGCTGCGCCGTCGGCCCAGGCCAGCGCCGAGCCCAGCACGACCGGCACAGCGCCCATGCTCAGTGTGCGCGGGCGAACCGCTGTCCACCACACCAGCAGGGGGGACGTGCTTGCGCCCAAGGCGCGATCAGTCTTCATGCGCCCGCGAGCCAAAATGCAGGGCAGCAATGCCAAACGACAGGTTTTCCCAGCGAATGCCTTGAAACCCCGCCTGCTGCATCAACGCCGCAAAGCCTTTTTGGTTGGGAAAACGCCGGATCGACTCCACCAGGTATTGGTAGGCGATGGGCTCGCGCGCCACCAGTGCGCCCAGGCGCGGGATCACCAGAAACGAGTACAGGTTGTAAAACGGTGCCAGCCAGAAAGCAGGTTGCGAGAATTCCAGGCAAACAAAACGCCCGCCGGGTTTAAGCACGCGGTGCGCTTCACTCAGGGCGCGTTCCAGGTGCGTGGCGTTACGCAGGCCGAACGACACGGTGAGCAGGTCCACACTGGCATTAGCCAGCGGCAGCTGTTCAGCCTCACCCACCAGCCATTCGATGCCTTCCATGCCTGGGCGCTGCTGGCCCACCTGCATCATGGCCTGGCTCGGGTCGCAAACGATCACCTGGCGCTGCGGGCTGCGCAGCAGGCGTGCCACGTCGCCGGTGCCGCCCGCCAGATCAATCGTTTTGCCATGAACACCCGCCACACGGCGAGCCAGCTTGCGTTTCCAGAGCCGGTGAATGCCCATGCTCATCAGGTCATTCATCAGGTCGTAGCGCGGTGCCACCGCAGTGAAAACCGTGCGAATGCGGTCGCGGCGTTGTTCCTGGTTAACCGCCTCGCGGCCAAAGCTGGTGTTAATGTCGTGTTTTTGGGTCATGGGGCGCGCTTCAGCTCACGCGAGTCAAAGGGTGTCATTGTTAATTGACGATCGCCCAGCCAACGCCGACTGAACAACGCAAGGATTTAGGACTCAACCCGCCTGCACAGCACGGTGCGGGGAGCTTTGACGCGCTTCGCCAAGATGCAGTAGCAGGAGAGGACAGCGTGACGCGGCGGGATGACGAAGAAAGACTCGCCGAGCGCGTCGGTATAGCTTGATCACCCCTAGCGGCTACTGTTGATGATGGACGGGCCACTGTCCTGCAGCGGTCCCAGCGGATTGGATTCCACTTCAACCTCGCGAACAAACGGCTGCCCGCCCCATGCCCGATAAACCACGGTGCCATTGACCAGCAAAATCAAAGCTTTGAAGCGCCAACCGGAGATTTCGGTGGTTCTTTTGAAATTGGTAAAATCGCCCAAAAAATTGCCAGTCCGCGCTTTGAAGATGCGTGAGGCCGTCAACTCCCAGCCACGACAGGCATCACCTGCCTGCAAACAGGTCACGATGCCTTTGTCCAGGTCTTCATTGATCCGCGTGCTGCCGTTCATGACCTGCCGCGCTATGTCGGAATGGGTCAATATCAGCGTATTGGGTTGTTTGCCAGGATCTATCCCCATGGCCGCAAGCGTCGTCAGATTGCTTTGCGACGGAACCAGCGACTCAATGGCCAGTCGTGCTTCATCAAACGTCTGAAAATTGGCCGACTCGGTTTTCGACTTGGGCAGCAGGGAAGAGCAGCCCGCCGCCAGCGAAACCAGCGTCAGCACAGTGCCGAAGCGGATAAAACGGTGCATACTCATGTGAATCCTCTGAGTTTGAAAATGAATCTTGCGGCAATGCTAACCGGACTTGTTAATGTAGTTGCGTCAACTGTGCGCTTTTTCCAGGGATTTGTTTGTGTGGCAGCACACCCTGCGGTTTTCGCAGCGTTGCACAGTGAGCGAAAACAAAGCCGGGTCGACGTAAGGACTCAACCCGCCTGCAGCAGATCGTGCAGCGTGCGGGCAATGACCTGGGTGGCGCGTCGCAAATCGTCCAACACCAGCCGCTCGTCGGCGCGTTTGGCATGGCTTTCCAGCACGGTGCGCGGGCCGGCGCCGTAGATCACACCGGGAATGCCGGCCTCGCAGAAGAGGCGCACGTCGGTGTACAGCGGGGTACCCAGGGCGGGAATGTCTTCGCCAAAAACGGCTTTGCCGTGCTGTTGAATGGCATCCACCAGGGGCTTGTTGCCAGGCAGTGGTTTCATGCTCTGGGCCAGCAACATGCGCCTGACATCGACCGAAATGCCGGGTGATTCAGCCGCCGTGCGGGCAATCAGGTCGCGCAGGCTGGCTTCGACGTCGGTTGCGTTCTCTTCCGGGATCATGCGCCGGTCAAGTTTGAAGCTGACCCGCCCCGGAATCACGTTGGTGTTGGTGCCCCCAAGGATCATGCCCACGTTCAGGTATGGGTGGGTGATGCCTTCCACCTGTGAGGTGATGGCCTTGTAAAGTGTGTTTTGCGCATACAGCGCATTGAGAATCCTGACGGCGGCCTGCAGCGCATCCACACCAGATTCGGGAATGGCGGCGTGCGCCATCTGGCCGTGCACCGTCACTTCCAGCTGCAGGCAGCCGTTGTGCGCGGTGATCACCTGGTAGCTGAAGCCGGCAGCAATCATCAAATCGGGGCGGGTGAGCTTGTGTTTGAGCAGCCAGCCCGGGCCAACTTCGCCGCCAAATTCTTCGTCGTACGTGAACAGCAGCTCGATGCTGCCCTTTTGCGGCTTGCATACGGCTTCCAGCGCACGCATGGCGAAGGTGAAGGTGGCAAAGTCGCACTTGCTTACGGCGCTGGCGCGGCCGTAAATCTTGCCGTCGTCGATCTCCCCGCCATAGGGGTCATGCGTCCAGCCCTCGCCGGGCGGCACCACGTCGCCATGGGCGTTGAGCGCAATGGTCTTGCCGCCGGGGCCATAACGGTGGCGCACGATCAAATTGGTGATGCTTTGCAGCCCGGCCGCATGCACTTCGGCGGCAGGTACCGGGTGCCTCTCGGCGTCAATGCCCATGGCGTGTAGCAACTCGGCCGTGCGCTCGGCATGCGGTGCGTTGTTGCCTGGTGGCGTGTCGGTGGGGACCTGGATGAGGGCTTGCAGAAAGCGCACCTGTTCGTCAAAGTGCGCGTCGATCCAGGCATCAAGTTGGGTGTAGGTGGTCACGGTCATGGATGGGTGTGTTCAGTGCAGAGCAGGTTCAGCAGATGGGTCAGCGCCTCCACCGCCAGCTGCATGTCGTCGCTGGTGGTGGCCTCTAACGGGTTGTGACTGATGCCGGCGTTTTGGCCGCGCACAAACAGCATGGCCTGCGGCATGACCTCATGCAGTTTCATGGCGTCGTGACCTGCACCACTGGGCAGGCGGTGCACGGGCAAACCAAGCGCCGCCACGGCGGATTCCCAACGTCGTTGCCAGGCAGGCGCGCTGGGTGCGGCACTGGCGCGCATCGATTCGGTGACCGAACAACTCACTTTGCGCCGCCTGCCAATGTCGGCCAATGCGTTCAGCAGGTCAGCTTGCAGCGCGTCACGCTGGGCGTTGGAAGGCGCGCGCAGGTCGAGCGAAAACAGGCAGCGCCCTGGCACGACGTTGATGGAGCCATTGGGCACGCTTAACTGGCCCACGGTGGCCACCGAGTCACCGTCTTGAGCGGCGCGCGCTTCGCAGGCCAGCATGAATTCGGCCACAGCGCAGGCCGTGTCGGCGCGCTGGTTCATCGGCGTGGTGCCAGCGTGGCAAGCCGTGCCCACCACCTCGCCGGTGTAACGCGCGCTGGCGTTGATGGATGTCACCACGCCCAGCGGCAGGTTCAGGGCGTTGAGCACCGGGCCCTGCTCAATGTGCACCTCGACAAAGCCCAGATACTGCGCCGGGTCACGCTTCAGGCTGGCGATGTGGCTTAACACCGCATCGGTGTCTTCCGCACCACACAAGCCTGCGTGCTGCATGGCGGCATGCATCGACACACCGTCGGCATCGGGCTGGGCCAGCCACTCGGCCTTGAAGTCGCCCGTGAGTGCGCCCGAGCCCAGAAACGTGGCCTTGAAGCGCTGGCCTTCTTCCTCGGCAAACGCCACCACCTCGATGGCAAATGGCAAGCGGCGGCCCGCGCGGTGCAGCTCGCGCACGCAGGCCATGGGCACAAAAATGCCCAGACGGCCGTCGTACTTGCCGCCGTTGCGCACCGTGTCAAAGTGGCTTCCAGTCAGAAGGGTTTTTGCATTTTTAAGTGATTTTGGCTTGTAGCCCTTGTCTATATTGGGTGAGTTGCTATCGTTTTCATATCGACCCACCACGTTGCCGACGGCATCCATGGCAACGCTGTCAAAGCCGCAGTCCTGCATCCTGGCCCCAATGGCTCGCGCGCAGGCGCGGTGCGCTTCGGTGAGGTAGGTCACCGTCAACTGGTGGGCAGCCTCCGAGTGCTGGCTCAGTTGTTCGTGCCAGTCCCACACGTCGTTGCCCAGTGCGGGCGTGATGCCAAACTTGTCGTTCAGGCGGATCTCGGCAATGCGGTGGATATTGCGCAAGCACTCAGCCAATTCAAAATCAGGGTGATCCTGCAGGCGGCGCTCAAAGGTGTGGATGATCTCGGCCCGGCTCAAGCCCAGGCCACGCGGGCCGCGCACCGCCAGAATGAACGGCCAGCCAAATTTGGCGTTGTAGCTGGCGTTGAGTTGCTGCAGTTGGGCAAATTCTTCCGCGCTGCAGTGGGTCAGGCCGGCTTTGCTTTGCTCATTTTTGGATTCCGCCGTGAGGCTTTGGCTCACCATGGCCTTGCCAGCCAGTTCCGGGTGGGCGCGGATCAGGCTGATTTGCGCGTCACGGTTGGCGTGGCCGACCACCTCGGTCAGGGTGTATTTCAGGTGGGGGAGGCTTGTGAAGGGGCGCTGCTTGAGGGCGGCCTCGGCAATCCAGGGGCTGAGTTCGTACAGGCCGTCCAGCAGGGTTAACGCATCGGCGGGTGTTGCGGCGTTGAGTTGTGGCAGGGTCATGGGCATTTTTTTGCTCCTGCTGGCGGGGATAGGGGATCAACGAAAGTTAACAAAAAATGCTCCGTTAAACATAGCTGCTTGCGCATATATATAGAGGGCTAGATGTCAAAAATGCAAGCAAGATCGATTCCAGGTGGTCTTGGCCATAACCACACTGGATTGCGGGTCACGCCCGCAATGACAAGGGGGCAGAGGTGGCTTCATAAGGGTGTGTAGCCCGCCAATGCTGCGCAATGTCAATGCGCCGCGCTACCCACACCTCTGAGTGCTGACCGATGTAATCCAGAAAGCGTTGCATGGCCACGATGCGCCCCGGGCGACCCAGCAGGCGGCAGTGCATGCCCACGCTCATCATCTTGGGCGCGTTCAGGCCGGCCGGGTCGCCCTCGGCATAGAGCGCATCGAAGCTGTCTTTCAGGTATTGGTAAAACGGGTCAGCGTAGGCATAACCTTGTGGCAGGGCAAAACGCATGTCGTTGCAGTCCAGCGTGTAGGGCACGATGAGTTGTGGCACCACGCTGCCGTCGGTCTTGCGCACCGTCATCCAGAACGGCAAATCATCACCGTAGTAATCGCTGTCGTAGGCGAAGCCGCCAAAGTCAGCCACCAGGCGGCGTGTGTTGGGGCTGTCGCGACCGGTGTACCAGCCCAGCGGCCGGGTGCCCATGAGGCGGGTCAAGATTTCCATGCCGCGCGCCATGTGTTCGCGCTCCACTTCCTCGGACAGGTTCTGGTAATGGATCCAGCGCCAGCCGTGGCAGGCGATTTCATGTCCCAGGCTTAGACAGGCTTGCACCAGCTCGGGGTGGCGCTCCAGCGCCATGCTGACACCGAACACGGTGAGCGGCAGGCCGCGCTGCTCAAACTCGCGCAGAATCCGCCAGACCCCGGCACGGCTGCCGTACTCGTAAATGCCTTCCATGCTGATGTGCCGGTCGGGGTAGCTGGCCGGGTTGGCCATCTCGGACAAAAATTGCTCGCTGCCCGCGTCACCATGCAGCACACAGTTTTCACCACCTTCTTCATAGTTCAGCACAAACTGCACGGCAATGCGGGCCTGGTTCGGCCACCGGGCATGCGGAGGCTTGGGGCCATAGCCTTTGAGGTCGCGCGGGTAGGGCAGGGTGCTGTTGTAGTGGGTCATGGCGGTTCAGTGTATACACTTTGAGCCATTTTCGAGGGCATCACCATGGCACTGAGTACACATGTGTTGGACACCATGCACGGCACACCTGCCGCCGGCATGACTGTGGCTTTGTATGCCACTGAGGGTGGCACGTCGCTGCAGCTCAAACAGTTTGTGCTCAACCAGGACGGGCGCAGCCCGGGCGGCTTGCTGCTTGACAGCACCGAGCTCAAGCGCGGCACTTACCGGCTGGTGTTTGATGTGGCGGCGTATTTCAAGTCACGGGGTGTCGACCTGCCAGAGCCGAATTTTTTGGGGCAGGTGAGCCTGGATTTTGGGGTGGCGGCGCCTACGCAGCACTACCATGTGCCGCTGCTGGTGAGCCCGTGGAGCTACTCGACGTACCGGGGGTCGTGATGGGCGGGGGTGTCCCGCAATGTCTTAGAGTTGCCCTTCTGTCAAGGTGTCGAGCTGAAACAAGCCGCTTTTATGCCAAAGCCAGGTGTCGGTGTAGGTCACGCGTCCCATGCGCACGGGCGTCGGGTAGGGCGCGGCCTGACGCACCGTGCGCTCGATTTCGGCCATCACTTCCGGTGCATGTTTGGGGGCGCGCATCCAGTTCAGGCTGGTGACGCGGCCCTTGCCATCCACCTCAACCTGCAGCACACCAATGGCGTACAGCAGGGGGGGCATCATGCCCTGGTAAATGCGGTTTTTGTTTTTGCCATACAAATGGCTGGCGGCGTCGCGCCGGTATTCGCGTGGCGTGGCCGCGTTCGAGATGAGCGACTGGGCCGGTGCAGGCACCACATTCATGGGCGCAGCCGGAGCCGGTGTGGGCGGTGGTGTGGCGGGCCGGGGCGGTGGGATCGAGGCGCAACCTGCCATCAGCGCGGCAATGCCAGTGGCCAAGCTCACGCCGAATGCAGCCCAGCGTGCGCGCTGGATGGTGGTTTTCGTCACGGTGTGGCGCTTTCAAAATGGGTTGATAACTTCAGGACCCGTAATGTGCCTGAAAACAGCTGAATTTGTTTTGGATTTTTCTTGAAAAGGTAAGCGTTTGTGACATCTGAGCCACTTTTTCTAAGGCAATTGCGCACGCAAGACGCCATGCTCATCACCGTGCACAGCCACCGGGGTTCGGTGCCGCGTGAGGTTGGTGCCTGGATGGCGGTGTTTGCCCAGAGCAGCTTTGGCACCGTGGGCGGCGGGCGTCTGGAGTGGCAAGCCATGGCGCAAGCCCGCGCCCGGCTGAACGGCGCGCAAGGCGAGCCCCTGCTGCGGTATGCCCTGGGCCCAACGCTGGGCCAATGTTGTGGTGGTGAAGTGATGCTGGCATTTGAACGCGTGGGTGCGGCTGATGTGCCGCGCCTTCAAGCCACCTTTGCCCAGGCACAGGCGGGCTGGCCGCAGATCGCCCTGTTTGGTGGCGGCCACGTCGGCTGGGCGCTGGTGCAGACGCTGGCACGTTTGCCGCTGCAGTTGCGCTGGATCGACAGCCGCGACGGTGTGTTTCCGGACGCATTGCCTGTCAACGTCAGCCCGGAGCACGCCGAGCCGGTGCACCGGGCCGTGGGTGACCTGGCGCCGGGCGCGCTTGTGCTGGTCATGAGCTTCAGCCATGCCGAAGACCTTGACGTGGTGGCCGCGTGCCTTGCGCGCCATCGCGTGCACGCTGATTTGCCCTTCATCGGTCTGATTGGCAGCCAGACCAAATGGGCGGCATTCCGCCATCGATTGGAGGCGCGCGGCTCTACACCCACAGAATTGGCGCATGTCACCTGCCCCATTGGCCTGCCCGGCATTTCGGGCAAAGCGCCCGAGGTGATCGCCGTGGCTGTGGCGGCACAACTCTTGCAAGCGATTGACTGCACCGGGACAACGTCGGTGAACCCATAAGGAAGACGCAATGGAAAATTATGTGCTGGATTGGTTAAATTTGCTGTTGCGCTGGGCGCATGTGGTGACTGCGATTGCCTGGATTGGTTCGTCGTTCTACTTTGTGTTTCTCGACAGCAGCCTGACCCCGCCTGAAGACGAAGACTTGAAGCGACAAGGTGTCAGCGGCGAACTCTGGGCGGTGCACGGTGGCGGCTTTTATCACCCAGTGAAATTTGCCGTCAAGCCACCGCAGTTGCCCAAACACCTGCACTGGTTTTATTGGGAAAGCTACAGCACCTGGCTGACTGGCTTTGCCCTGTTCACCGTGTCTTACCTGTGGAGCGCGGGCACCTACCTGATTGACAAGTCAAAAATGGACTGGCTGCCCTGGCAGGCCATCACCGTGGCGATCGCGTTCCTGGTGGTGTTCTGGCTGCTGTACGACCGGATTTGCCGCATCTATGGCCAGCGTAAAAATGGCGACGCGATTGTGGGCGCGCTGGTGCTGGTGCTGGTGTGCGTGGCAAGCTGGCTGGCTTGCCACTGGTTTGCCGGGCGCGCGGCTTTTCTGCTGGTGGGTGCCATGCTGGCCACCAGCATGAGCGCCAACGTGGCGCACTGGATCATTCCCGGGCAGCGCAAAGTGGTGGCTGCCATCAAGGCCGGTGAGCCGGTCGACCCGATTCACGGCATTCGCGGCAAGCAGCGCAGCGTGCACAACACCTATTTCACCCTGCCGGTGCTGTTTGCCATGCTCAGTGGCCACTACAGCTTTACCTACACGCACCCGCAAAACTGGCTGGTGCTGATTGCCATGATGTTTGCCGGTGCCGCGATACGCCAGTTTTTTGTCATGCGCCACGGCCACAAGCTGGGCCGCAACGCCAACCCGCTGCCTTATGCGGGTGTCGGCGTGGCGGTGATTCTGGCCATGATCGTCTGGCTGGCACCCAAGCCGGAGTCTGCCTCATCAGATATTAATTCTGTAGCTATTAGCGCAATGAATACGGGGACTAGAGGCCAAATTGACTATAAAACGCTAGAGCCCATCCTGGCGCAACGTTGTTATCTGTGCCATGGCGCGCAGGTGCAAATGAAAAATGTGCGGCTCGACTCCGCCGCCAACGTCAAACTGCACGCCCAGGGCATTTACCAGCAAGTGGTGGTGAGCAAAATCATGCCCATGACCAACACCACCGGCATCTCGGAGGCCGAGCGCATGGTGTTCAAAGAGTGGTTTGAGAGCGGAGCCAAAACCGACTGAACTGCGTTCAGGCGGACTTGTCGAGCAAAGCCCCTGCCATCTTGTCATGCGTCTTGAACACCGCCAGGTTGGCAATGAACGCATGTTTGGCTTGAAGTTGCGTCACCACATCGGAAAGCAGCGCGCCGCCCGGCACCTCAGCCGTTCCCACTTGCGCACTCACACCGCCTTGCGTCTGCGCCGTTTGGGTGACTTCCTGACGTTTGAAGCCTGCGGTATTCATGTTGGCAATGTTGTGCGCCGACGCATTGAGTTGCGTCTGCGCGGCACTCATGCCGGAAAGTGCGATGGATGAAATGGAAGCCATGTGCGGTGCCCGGGTTGTATCAAGTGAAAGCAGTTTTTAGCACAAAGGCCAGCGTCGCGCTTGTTTAGACGTGCACCTTGTCAGCCTCAGAGGTGAACGCATCCGCGTAAAACTCGTCCAGTGGCAAACCCGCCTTGACAAAATCCCGCTGCGCTGACTCAACCACAATTGGCGCGCCGCAGGCATACACCTGATAGCTTGAGAGGTCGGGCAAATCCTGCAGCACCGCCTGGTGCACAAACCCGGTACGGCCTGCCCAGTTGTCTTCAGTCAGCGCGTCTGACACCACCGGCACATAGCGCAGGTGGGGCATCTCCAGCAGCTTGGCCTTGACCCAATCGTCCATGTACAGGTCATGCGGGCGGCGGCCACCCCAGTACAAGGTGGCCGGGCGCGTGATGCCCTTGAACTGTATGTGCTCGATCAGCGCCTTGATCGGGGCAAAGCCCGTGCCCGAGGCCAGCAGCACCATGGGCTCGGCGCTGTCTTCGCGCAGGTAAAAGCTGCCATATGGGCCTTCAATGCGCAGGATTTCCTTCTCTTTCATCGCGCCAAATACATGGTCTGTGAATTTGCCGCCGGGCATGTGGCGAATGTGCAGCTCCAGCCCCAGGCCAATCAGGTGCGGCGCACTGGCCATGGAGTAGCTGCGGCGCACACCGTCACGCAGCAAAAACTCAATGTACTGGCCCGCGTGGTACGCAAAGGCTTCGTTCGCTGGCACCTGCAGCAGCAGGCGTATCACGTCGGGCGACTTTTTCTCAATCAAGGTCACACGGGTGGGCATTTTCTTGATGGGCAGCGCACCTTCCGCTGTGACTTGGCGCGACTCCAGCACCACGTCACTGCTGGCGCTGGCGCAGCAGGTCAGCACAAAGCCCTGGGCCTCTTCGGCAGCACTCAGCGCCTTGCTTTGGTGGCTGCCGTGGCTGACGGTGCCGCTGAGTTTTTTGCATTTGCAAGAGCCACAGGCCCCGTCCTTGCAACCGTAAGGCAGGTTCAGGCCTTGCGCAATGCCGGCGGCCAGCAAGGTGTCGGTCGGGGCTACCGTGAAGCTGCGGCCGCTGGGCTCGATGGTGATCTGAAATGCCGTGGGGTGGCTGCTGGCTGTCATATTCTGGTTATCCTCAAGGCGTTTGTTTTGATCGTCAAAAAGGAGTCAATTTTGCCTGCATTGCGAAGCCCCCATGTGCTCCTGTATGCCACGCGCCCCGGTGCGCTGCCCGCGCGTTTCCGGCGTGAGCGCGTGTTGCTGGTGGGTTGTGGTGATGTCGGCCTGCGCGTGGCGCAAGCCCTGGGGCCGCGCGTGCGGCTGCTGGCCCTGACCACAAGCGCGGCGCGTGTGCCTGAATTGCGCGCGCGCGCCATCACGCCCCTGGTGGGTAACCTGGACCAGCCCGCCAGCATCAAACGCCTCAGCGGCCTGGCCACCCGCGTCGTCCACCTGGCCCCGCCGCCCGGCAGCAGCTGGCAAGACACCCGCACCAAGGCGCTGCTGAGCGTGCTGCGCATGCGCTCGCCGGTGCAAACGCTGGTGTATGGCTCAACCAGCGGTGTTTATGGCGACTGCCAGGGCGGAATTGCTATAGAAACAAGAGCTACTAATGCAGAAACAGCAAGGGCTCAGAGGCGAATTGATGCTGAAAACAGAACCCGCCACTTTGGCCGGGCCAGCGGCGTGTGTGTCAGCACGCTGCGCATTCCCGGCATTTACGCACCTGACCGCGAAGGCGGCACGCCGCACGCGCGGCTCATGAAAGGCACGCCGGTGCTGCGGCCTGAAGACGATGTGTTCACCAACCACATTCACGCCGACGACCTGGCGCGCGCTTGTGTGGCGGCACTGTGGCACGGCAAGCCAGGGCGGGTCTACAACGTCAACGACGACACCCGACTGAAGATGGGCGACTACTTTGACTTTGCCGCAGACCTGTATGGCCTGCCCCGGCCACCCCGCGTGTCGCGTGAGGGCGCGAAAGAAAAACTGCCGGTGATGCTGCTGAGCTTCATGGGCGAGTCACGCCGCATGGACAACACCCGGATGAAAAGAGAACTTGGAATTCGTTTGCGTTACCCGACTGTGGCTGAGGGCCTGGCTGCCGGTGCCTGATGGGCTGCCCGATGCGGGCTTGCGCGAAAAATTGATACTGTTCTGGGCGGTGCCCATGTTCAGCATCAATCCATGGCCGACGTGCCCTGCGAGATCACCCCTCGGCTGAACGGTACAAATACCATGGATCAGTGGCTGCATGGTGCATCAAAAAGAAAAGCCTGCTATCTTGTGAATAGCAGGCTTTCTATGTATGTGGCTGGTGCCCGGGGCCGGAATCGAACCGGCACTCCTTTCGGAGGGGGATTTTGAGTCCCCTGCGTCTACCAATTTCACCACCCGGGCAACGCTTAGAGGCCCGAATTATGGCACAGTGCGGGGTATGAAATATTCAACCATTGAAGATTTGATTGGCAAGACCCCGCTGGTGCGTTTGCAGCGCATTGGCGCCGATCAAAATCAGGCGCACGGCAACGTGATTTTGGGCAAACTGGAGGGCAACAACCCGGCGGGTTCGGTGAAAGACCGCGCCGCCATGTCGATGATCCAGCGGGCCCAGGAACGTGGTGACATCAAACCCGGTGACACCTTGATCGAGGCCACCTCAGGCAACACCGGCATTGCGCTGGCCATGGCCGCGGCCATCAAGGGTTACCGCATGGTGTTGATCATGCCGGAAGACCTGTCGATTGAGCGGGCGCAAACCATGAAGGCGTTTGGTGCCGAATTGATCCTGACACCCAAGAGTGGCGGCATGGAATATTCGCGTGACCTGGCTGACCAGATGGCGGCTGATGGCAAGGGCCATGTGTTGGACCAATTCTCTAACCAGGACAACCCGCGCATCCACGTGGAGACCACCGGGCCGGAAATCTGGGCCGACACCAAGGGCAAGATCACCCATTTTGTCAGTGCCATGGGCACCACGGGCACCATCACGGGCGTGTCACAGTACCTGAAGAAGAAAAACCCGGCGATCAAAATCATTGGCGTGCAGCCCACCGATGGCTCGCGCATTCCGGGCATTCGCAAATGGCCGCTGGCTTACCTGCCCAAAATTTATGACCCGACCCATGTGGATGAGCTGAGGTACGTCAGCCAGGAAGACGCCGAGGACATGTGCCGCAGGATGGCCCGCGAGGAAGGTATTTTTGCCGGCATCTCAGCTGCAGGTGCCTGCTGGGTGGCGCAGGAAATCGCCAAAACCGAGCGCCGCGCGACCATTGTCTTTATTGTTTGTGACCGGGGCGACCGCTATTTGTCGACCGGTGTTTTCCCGGCCTGACGCGCGGCCCAATTCAAAAAAATATTTCAGGAACACGCCATGCACATCAACAAAGAAATTGACACCCGCGGGCTGAATTGCCCGCTGCCCATCCTGAAAGCCAAGAAAGCTCTGGCTGAGTTGAGCAGCGGTCAGACCGTGAAAGTGGTCTCAACCGACCCCGGCTCGTTGCGCGACTTCAAGGCATTTGCCAAGCAGACTGGCAATGAGCTGCTGGATCAGCAGACGGTGGGCACGGATTTCATCCACGTGTTGCGTCGCCGCTGAGTAGCCAGTCACGTCAGGCCAGCCGGGCCAACTGCTCCTTGAGTTTGGCCACGGTGGCGTCAAAGTCGGTCAGGCGTTTGCGTTCCTGATCAATCACCGCGGCGGGTGCCCGTGCCACAAACGACTCGTTGCTTAGTTTGCCGTGCGCCTTGACGATTTCACCTTCCAGGCGCGCCAGCTCTTTGCCAAGGCGGGCTTTTTCTGCGGCCACATCAATTTCCATGAACAGGCAAATGCGCGCTTCGCCGACCACGGCCACGGGTGAGGCCTGAGCGGCTGCCGACCAGGCCGCTTCATCTTCAAATACCCGGACTTCGCTGAGCTTGGCCAGTGCCTGAAGCACCGGGGCAGCTTGCGTCATGAACAATGTTTCTGACGCAGAGTTGGCCACTGCAAACAGTGGCAGGCGTGTGGCGGGTGACACGCTCATCTCGCCACGCAGGTTGCGGCAGGCGTCCACCAGTTGTTTGAGTTTGGCCACATGGGCGATCGCCGCCTCATCAATGCGCTCGGGCTGCGCTTGGGGGTAGGCAGCAATCGACACCGACGCACCGGCACGTCCGGCCACCGGTGCCACTTTTTGCCAGAGTTCTTCGGTAACAAATGGAATGATGGGGTGGGCCAGCCGAAGAATGGTCTCCAGCGTGCGGATCAGGGTGCGGCGGGTAGCGCGTTGTTGCGCGTCGTTGCCGGTCTGGATTTGAACCTTGGCGATTTCCAGGTACCAGTCGCAGAACTCGTTCCAGACAAAGTCGTAAATCGTGCTGGCCACGTTGTCCAGGCGATAGTCGGCAAAGCCTTGCGCAACACTCGCCTCAGTTTTTTGCAGCAGCGAGACGATCCAGCGGTCGGCTGCGCTGAAGTCCAAGTAGGCGGGCGTGTCGCCACCGGTTGCGCATTCGGCGGCGGTGTGGTCGTTCAAGCCACAGTCCTGACCTTCGCAGTTCATCAGCACAAAGCGGCTGGCGTTCCAGAGTTTGTTGCAGAAGTTGCGGTAGCCTTCGCAACGTTTAGTATCAAAGTTGATGTTGCGGCCCAGCGAGGCCAGTGAGGCAAAGGTGAAACGCAGCGCATCGGCACCGAAGGCCGGGATGCCGGTGGGGAATTCTTTTTCGGTGTTTTTGCGCACTTGCGGTGCGGTTTCCGGTTTGCGCAAGCCCTCGGCGCGTTTGACCAGCAGTTCGGGCAGGGCAATGCCGTCGATCAGGTCCACTGGGTCGAGCACATTGCCTTCGCTCTTGCTCATTTTGTGGCCCTGTGCGTCACGCACCAGCCCGTGGATGTAGACGTGTTTGAACGGCACTTTGCCGGTGAAGTGGGTCGTCATCATGATCATCCGGGCGACCCAGAAGAAGATGATGTCGTAGCCGGTGACCAGTACGCTGGATGGCAGGTAGAGGTCGATGTCGTTGAGCTTGTTCGATGGCTCTGCTGCTGGGTTGCTGTCTGCGGCCGTCACGTTGGGCCAGCCCATGGTTGAAAACGGAACCAGCGCTGATGAGTACCAGGTGTCGAGCACGTCTTCGTCGCGCTTGAGTGCGCCGGTATATCCGGCCTTTTCGGCTTTAGCCCTTGCCTCGTCTTCGTTGCGTGCGACAAAAATCGTACCGTCTTCGGCGTACCAGGCGGGAATCTGGTGGCCCCACCAGAGCTGGCGGCTGATGCACCAGTCTTGAATGTTGTTCATCCACTGGTTGTAGGTGTTGACCCAGTTTTCGGGCACAAACTTGACTTCGCCAGATTGCACCGCGTCGATGGCTTTTTGCGTGATGGACTTGCCGGTGGGGTCCGATTCGCTGACTTTGGTCATGGCGACAAACCATTGGTCGGTGAGCATCGGCTCAATCACCTGGCTGGTGCGGGCGCAGCGCGGCACCATCAGCTTGTGTTTTTTGATCTCGACCATCAGCTCAAGCGCCTGCAGGTCTTTGACGATTTTTTTGCGGGCTGCAAACCGGTCCAGACCCACATAGGCGCTGGGTGCCGTGCTATCAATTTTTGCATCTAGTGTCAGCACACAAATCATTGGCAGCTTGTGGCGCTGGCCCACTTGATAGTCGTTCTGGTCATGCGCCGGGGTGACTTTGACCACACCGGTGCCAAAGGCCTTGTCCACATAGTCGTCGGCAATGATCGGAATGCTGCGGTTGCACAAGGGCAGGGTGACGTGTTTGCCGATCAGGTGGGCATAACGCTCATCTTCCGGGTGCACCATGGCGGCCACGTCGCCTAGCATGGTCTCAGGCCGGGTGGTGGCCACCACCAAGCCGGGGGCCAGTTCACCGTTCACCAGCTGTGGGCCGTTGGCAAACGGGTACATGATGTGCCACAGGCTGCCGTCTTCCTCTTCACTTTCCACTTCCAGGTCAGACACGGCGCTCATCAACACCGGGTCCCAGTTGACCAGGCGTTTGCCACGGTAGATCAGGCCTTGCTCATACAGGCGCACAAAGGTTTCGGTTACGGTTTTGGACAGCTTGGGGTCCATGGTGAAGTACTCGCGGCTCCAGTCCACGGTGTCGCCCATGCGGCGCATCTGGGTGGTGATGGTGTTGCCGCTTTTTTCTTTCCACTCCCAGACCTTTGACACAAAGTTTTTGCGTGCCTCTGCAGGTGTCGGCCCCATGTCGTGGCGGCTGATGCCCTGGGCTTGAAGCTGGCGCTCCACCACAATCTGCGTGGCGATACCGGCGTGGTCGGTGCCCGGAATCCAGGCGGTGTTGAACCCGGCCATGCGGTGGTAACGCGTCAGGCTGTCCATGATGGTCTGGTTGAACGCGTGGCCCATGTGCAGCGTGCCGGTCACGTTGGGCGGTGGCAACTGGATGCAGAAGTTGTCGCCGCGCGCCGCTGCCTCGGCGCTTGGCTGGCCGGTGCCATGCGCCCCTGCCACGCCGTAACCGCGCTTTTCCCACTCAGGCCCCCAGTGGGCTTCCAGGGCGGCGGGCTCAAAGGATTTGGACAGGCTGTTGAGGCCAGGTTGCTGCAGGGTGTCGGTCATGGGATGGTGCCAAAAATGACGAACGGCACCGGATGGGTGCCGCTCCGTGAATAAAGAGGGGGCTGGCGCTGATTTTACCGAGGCGGCCTGACCGGGCTGACATTTGGCACCGTGCGATCAGTTTTGGTCAGCCGAATCCACCTGGCCACCGCTTGGGATTGCGTGAGTTGTGGATAGCAGCGAGGATGTGCACGAGATCGCCGTGGACAACATAAAAACGCCGTATGGAAAGCGTGGCAACAAGGTATGTCTGGGCTGGGTGGCCTGCCGTTGGCGCTGCGCTTGAGCGCGGGGTTTGGCCTCACAGCGCCGGGAGCACTGACTGACGGATTGGTGAGGCCAAGACCACCAAACCAGCCACGTTCAGCAGCACAGTGCCCCAAAACACCTGCCTGAACGCCTGCTTGGTTGACTTGTGGCGAAGGAACTGCTGCGCCAGAAGTGCGCCAGGCCACCCGCCCGCGAGTGCCATCGTGTGCAGCGTGCTCTCAGGTGTGCGCCATGAGCCACTGGTAGCAGCGGACTTGTCAGCGGCGTACGCGATGAAGGTTGCCGCGCTCAGCAGCAGGTACAAGCCCGCGACCCAGAGTGGCAGTTTCCATACTGCTGCGACGACGACGTAGATGACAAGAAATGCGGGTATGGCCAACAGGATGGCAGTGCCCCATTGGGCTCGCCCGGCGCGCTGAGCCTGCTTTGCGGGGCGGTGCACCCGCACAAGTTCGACGTTTCTTGCCCGCTTCCCCTTTGGGCCAAGCTCCACCTCAAAGGTGACAGCTTGATTGACCTGAGGGCGACCGCTCCCGCGGGGCCAAACAGACACGTGCACAAAGATGGGTTCGCCTCCTTGGTTTGATTCGATACGACCGAAGCCACGTTCGTCGTTCCAAGAGGTCAGGGTGCCTTCGATGCGCATGGGCTAAGAATGTGTTTTGTGCGGCCTAACGTTGGCACTGCCCGGCACGCAACCCGTGCCGCGAAGCGGCAGCCAGTGGGTGCGTGTCCATGCCGTGCAATTTGTTAGCCTGCTGCGCGCGAGATCAGCGGGAATGATGCCGGATTCCGTATGGACTGAACGGAGACGTCGACATCCAACGCCGGCCAATAAAGATGGTCAGGGGTGGGCCACTGAACGTCTGATATTTGCTCAATCGTCCCCTTTCGAAACCAGGGGAATTGGTCAAAGGGTACGAGCAGCTCTTCGTCGGCAAGTAAAAGCCAAAAACCGTGCTTCGACACGTGGGTAACTTCAGCCGCCGAAATGGTGCTTCCAGGCATCTTGGATCTCCTTTAAGTGCGCATTCACACTGCTTGCGCTTGACGAATTTGCGTAGCGGAAAGGCCCGTGTGGTTGGCTAAAACCACTTTCGGGGTGAGCCAGAACTTGGCTTCGCCGTCAGCGTGCGCAACATGTACATAAATGCGCGCTTCTTCTCGAGAACAATTCAGCGGTGCGCGGTACCGACGCGCGTCCGTTGGAACGGCAAGTTAGAAGTGCCTGCCTCCAGTCGCTCAGCAAGCCATATCTTAATTACGGACTGCCTCGTAACCCCAAGTTTGCTCGCCTCACGATCAAGTGAATCAATCATCCAATTTGGGAAATCGACATTGACGCGCTTCTGCTCTTGCAACACGCGCTTAGCTTTGGACAAGTCCAAAGAAGCAGTGAGGTCTACCCCATCGTCAAACTGTTGCTCGAACTTTTTAGCTTTCATATAGTGCCACCTCTTCTGTACGTGCGCGCCGGACGGATATCAATCGAATATTGCTACCCCGATAAGTAATGACCGAAGACCAATGCTTCTCGTCAATTCGCCCAATCACCAGAAACCGCGGTTCATCGTCAGTCTTTGCCGGAATCTCCAGCAACATCGGATCATTCCAGAGGCTCTGAGCCTCAACAAAATCGATGCCATGCTTTGTGCGATTGGACTCGCTCTTTACAGCATCAAATTCAAAAACGTTCATGGTATAA